>NZ_PNDU01000038.1:0-57739 GCF_005886635.1 Pseudoalteromonas sp. S558
GTCAGTGGAAAGCAATAGTAAGTATCGGCGATTAGCGCAGTTTGGTAGCGCACTTGGTTTGGGTCCAAGGGGTCGCAGGTTCAAATCCTGCATCGCCGACCATTTTCTTATCTAATAAGATGAGTAAATAAAATCCTCAAAATTATAAATCTACTTTTGTTAACCTTTAATCCTATTAAATAATTTATATTTTACTGCATGTAATTTACAGTTAGCCTGTTTTTTATTCAGTTAGCCTCTATAGTCTCTTATCTAGTCCAAATAATTGCCCCCTGTACTCGACTATCATAAATATTAGGTTATAATGCCGCGTCTATTGTTTAACATAGTGCCCGAAGGGCAAAGCAGCAATGGTATCTCATGGTAGCGACGGATGTTTTTAAGTGCGAAAAACCGCTTAAATTTTATCAAGACTCATGCAGATCACTTTGTTTGTAAGGAAGGCGAACAATCGCCAAAATTGAATATTGAGGTAAATCATGCAAGTTTCTGTTGAGACGACCCAAGGCCTTGAGCGCCGTATAACTATCACCGTTCCTTCAGAGAACGTTGAGACCGAAGTAAAAAAACGCCTACAACAACTGTCAAAAACACAGCGTATAGATGGTTTCCGTGCTGGTAAAGTTCCAGTATCTGTAATTAACAAGCGTTTTGGCCCTGCAGTTCGTCAAGAAGTTGCTGGCGAAGTAATGCAACGTAATTTTTACGAAGCAATTGTTTCTGAAAAAATCAACCCAGCTGGCGCGCCTACATTCGCACCTAAATCACTTGAAGCTGGTAAAGATTTAGAGTTCTCAGCTACATTTGAAGTTTACCCTGAAGTTGAAGTTCAAGGTTTAGATAAAATTACTGTTGAAAAACCTGCTGTAACAGTAACTGACGAAGATTTAGCTAACATGCTAGAAACACTTCGTAAACAACACGCAGCGTGGGCTGATGTTGATACAGCTGCTGGCGAAAATGACCGTGTAACAGTTGATTTTGTAGGTACTATCGACGGTGAAGTATTTGAAGGCGGCAAAGCTGAAGACTTCCCATTAGAACTTGGTCAAGGTCGTATGATCCCAGGTTTTGAAGATAACATCGTAGGTAAGAAAGCTGGCGAAGAAGTTGTTGCTGATGTAACGTTCCCTGATGATTACCACGCTGAAAACTTAAAAGGTAAAGCGGCTCAATTCACTATCACAGTGAAGAAAGTTGAAGCGCAAGAATTACCTGAATTAAGCGAAGAGTTTGCAACTAAATTCGGTGTTACCGAAGGCGGCGTAGATGCGCTTAAAGAAGAAGTTAAAAAGAATATGACGCGTGAGCTAGACCAAGCGGTTAAAGCTAACGTTAAAGACCAAGCAATCAAAGGTCTTTTAGCTAACAACGAAATTGAAGTGCCTAAAGCACTTGTTGATCAAGAAGTTGATGCACTACGTCAGCAAGCGGCTCAACGTTTTGGCGGCGACGCGCAAAACATGCCTGAGCTTCCAGCTGAATTGTTCCATGAGCAAGCAGTAACACGTGTTAAAACTGGCCTTTTATTAGGTGAAGTGATCAAAGCTAACGAGATTAAAGTTGATGACGCTAAAGTTGAAGCATTAATTGCTACAGTAGCTTCTGCATACGAAGATCCAACTGAAGTAGTAGAATACTACAAAGCGAATGATCAACTTATGCAGCAAATGCGTAATGTAGCAATGGAAGAGCAAGCAGTTGAAGCTATTTTAGCTAAAGCAGCTGTTACTGATGTTGAAAAAGCATTTGATGACATCATGAATCCAAAGCAAGGCGCTTAATAAGTCATTGACTTAAGCTCTCGCTAACGATTAAATGGCTCGTGCTACTCTGTTTATACAGCGTGCCCGGGCCATTTTAGTTTTTGGCTCTAAATTTGCGAAAAACGATAACTATGCTTCCTTATAATAAGGATAAGTATAAGCGCATAAGGAATTAAATAAGTATGAACACTGGTATTACAGATCCCCTAAATGCATTGGTCCCAATGGTTGTTGAACAAACACCAAAAGGCGAGCGCTCGTATGATATTTATTCGAGATTATTAAAAGAGCGTATTATCTTTTTAACAGGTCAAGTTGAAGACAACATGGCAAATCTGATTTTAGCGCAAATGCTATTTTTAGAATCAGAAAATCCTGATAAAGATATCTTTTTATACATCAACTCACCAGGTGGTTCAGTAACTGCAGGTATGGCTATTTACGATACAATGAACTTCATCAAACCTGATGTAAGTACAATATGTGTTGGTCAAGCTGCAAGCATGGGTGCTTTTTTACTTACAGCTGGTGCTAAAGGTAAGCGTTTTTGTTTACCAAACTCACGGGTGATGATTCACCAACCGCTAGGTGGGTTCCAAGGTCAAGCATCTGATTTTGAAATACACGCGAAAGAAATCTTGTCGATTAAAGACAAATTAAATCGCTTAATGGCTGAGCATACAGGTCAACCATTAGAGGTGATTTCGAAAGACACTGATCGTGATAACTTCATGAGCGCATCACAGGCTGTAGATTACGGCTTGGTAGATTCAGTGTTCACAAATCGCGATAAAAAGTAAGCGTTTGGTAAGCAGGTTGCCTGTTTACCACTTTGAGTTACTATGCGAAAAAATTAAATTTTGGTATAGTTAAAACGTATTGAAATAGCCACCAACCAATTTGGTGGCCAACGTATAAAATGAGGTAGCTGAATGTCTGACACTCCTACAGACGGCGACAAAAGTAGTAAATTGTTATACTGTTCTTTTTGTGGCAAAAGCCAGCATGAAGTTCGTAAATTAATTGCAGGCCCTTCAGTATACGTCTGTGATGAATGTGTAGAGTTGTGTAACGATATCATCAGGGAAGAAATAAAAGACATTGCTCCAAAGCATGATGCGTCTGATAAATTACCTGTACCAAAAGAGATCCGTAAGCACCTAGACGACTATGTTATTGGTCAAGACCATGCTAAAAAAGTATTGTCTGTTGCTGTTTATAACCATTATAAACGTTTACGTAATCAATCGACGAAGCAAGATATTGAGCTAAGTAAAAGTAATATCTTACTAATTGGTCCAACTGGTAGTGGTAAAACACTATTAGCAGAAACGTTAGCACGCTTACTCGATGTGCCGTTTACTATGGCCGATGCCACTACATTAACCGAAGCAGGTTATGTAGGTGAAGATGTTGAAAACATCATTCAAAAGCTATTACAAAAATGCGACTACGATGTTGAAAAAGCACAACGTGGTATAGTTTACATTGATGAAATTGATAAAATTTCTCGTAAGTCAGATAACCCATCGATCACACGTGACGTATCGGGTGAGGGCGTTCAACAGGCGCTACTTAAACTGATTGAAGGTACAATTGCATCAGTGCCACCGCAAGGTGGCCGTAAACATCCACAGCAAGAGTTTTTACAAGTAGATACATCTAAAATCTTATTTATTTGTGGTGGTGCGTTTTCGGGCTTAGATAAAGTCATTGAGCAGCGAAGTCATAAAAATACCGGTATTGGTTTTGGTGTTAGCGTAAAAGAATCTGCTGCGAGTCGCTCGTTAAGTGAAACATTTAAAGACGTAGAACCAGAAGATTTAGTTAAATATGGCTTAATCCCTGAGTTTATAGGTCGTTTACCAGTAGTTGCAACGTTAACAGAGCTTGATGAAGCTGCACTTGTTCAAATCTTAAGTGAGCCTAAAAACGCCATTACTAAGCAGTTTTCTGTTTTATTTGGTATGGAAGATGTTGAGCTTGAGTTCCGCGAAGATGCCTTAGCTGCCATTGCTCACAAAGCAATGGAGCGTAAAACAGGTGCACGTGGTCTTCGTTCAATTGTTGAAGGCGTACTGCTTAATACGATGTATGAACTTCCTTCGATGGATGATGTAAGTAAAGTGGTTATTGACGAAACCGTTATTAAAGGTGAGTCAGACCCAATCTTGATTTATGAAAATAATAAACAAGAAAAAACTGCATCAGAGTAGTTTTTAAGCTATTTGCATAAAAAAGGAGCCTTAGGCTCCTTTTTTTATAATTAATTTAATCGAGTTGGGAAAAATTGTTGAACTTTAATTAGGTTATCCCCATATACTTGAGTAATCTTTAAAATAAATAAAGTGCGAAGAGAAAATATAATGACGCTTGAGAGAACCGACCGAGTCGAAATCCCAGTCCTAGCACTGCGCGATGTTGTGGTGTATCCACACATGGTGATCCCGCTTTTTGTTGGCCGTGAAAAATCAATAAAATGCCTAGAAGCGGCAATGGACAAAGACAAACAAATTTTCTTGGTTGCACAAAAAGATGCAACTGTAGACGAGCCTGAGCAAGATGATATTTATCGTATTGGTACTATTGCAACTGTACTTCAGTTATTAAAGTTACCTGATGGCACAGTTAAAGTATTAGTGGAAGGTACACAACGTGCGCAAATAGAAGAATTTGTAGATAACGATGATTTCTTTGTTGCTAATGCCCAATTTATTGAATCTGATTTAATTGATGAGCAAGAGCAAGATGTATTTATTCGCAGCGCTATTAGCCAGTTTGAAGGCTATGTAAAGCTTAATAAAAAAATCCCACCTGAGGTACTAACTTCAGTTTCAGGTATCGATGAACCTGCTCGTCTGGCCGACACAATGGCAGCTCACATGCCGTTAAAAGTACCTGAAAAGCAAAAAGTGCTAGAAATTTCAAGCGTTACAGAACGTCTTGAATATTTAATGGCACTAATGGAAGGCGAAATAGACTTACTGCAAGTTGAGAAGAAAATTCGTACCCGCGTTAAAAAGCAGATGGAAAAATCTCAACGCGAGTATTACCTCAACGAGCAAATGAAAGCCATTCAAAAAGAGCTTGGTGAGCTTGACGATGTACCTGACGAATTTGAAGCACTTAAAAAGCGCATCGAAGAATCAGGCATGCCAACAGAAGCACAAGAAAAAGCGACCACAGAGCTTAATAAACTTAAGATGATGTCGCCAATGTCAGCAGAAGCGACCGTAGTACGTTCATACATTGATACATTAATTAAT
Source organism: Pseudoalteromonas sp. S558 (assembly GCF_005886635.1). Classification (NCBI taxonomy): domain Bacteria; kingdom Pseudomonadati; phylum Pseudomonadota; class Gammaproteobacteria; order Alteromonadales; family Pseudoalteromonadaceae; genus Pseudoalteromonas; species Pseudoalteromonas sp. S558. The sequence goes on from NZ_PNDU01000038.1 coordinate 5,033, forward strand.
GTACCGTGGAAAAAACGTTCTAAAGTTAAAAAAGACTTAGCGGGTGCGCAAAAAATTCTTGATAGCGACCACCATGGTCTTGATAAAGTTAAAGAACGTATTTTAGAGTACCTTGCGGTGCAACAGCGTACTAATAAGCTTAAAGGTCCGATTTTATGTTTAGTAGGGCCACCAGGTGTGGGTAAAACCTCACTAGGGCAATCTATTGCACGCTCAACGGGTCGTAAGTATATTCGTATGGCACTAGGCGGCGTACGTGATGAAGCTGAAATACGTGGACATCGTCGTACCTACATCGGTTCAATGCCTGGTAAGTTAATTCAAAACATGACAAAAGTGGGCGTCAAAAACCCATTATTCTTGTTAGATGAAATAGACAAAATGTCATCAGACATGCGTGGCGATCCAGCATCTGCATTACTAGAAGTGCTCGATCCTGAACAAAATAGCCACTTTGCTGATCACTACTTAGAAGTTGATTACGATTTATCTGATGTCATGTTTGTAGCTACCTCAAATAGCTTTAACATTCCAGGTCCATTATTAGACCGTATGGAAGTTATCCGTTTATCGGGTTATACCGAAGACGAGAAGTTAAACATTGCAAAAGAGCACTTAATTACCAAGCAAGTAAAGCGTAATGGCTTAAAAGATCATGAAATTGAAATTGCTGATAGTGCAATTGTTGGTATTATTCGTTATTACACGCGTGAAGCGGGTGTGCGTAATCTTGAGCGTGAAATTTCGAAACTGTGTCGCAAAGCAGTTAAGAATATTTTAATTGAAAAAGACACTAAAACAGTGACTATTAATCAAGATAACCTAGAAGAGTTTTTAGGTGTACAGCGCTTTGATTACGGTAAAGCGGAGGACGGCGATCGTATTGGCCAAGTAACGGGCCTTGCATGGACTGAAGTGGGTGGCGATTTACTTACTATTGAATGTGCGGCAGTGCCCGGTAAAGGTAAATTGACCTATACCGGCTCTTTAGGCGATGTAATGCAAGAATCGATTCAAGCGGCTATGACGGTCGTGCGTAATCGTGCAGATACATTCCGTATTAACAGCGATTTTTACGAAAAACGTGATATTCACGTGCATGTACCTGAAGGTGCGACACCTAAAGACGGTCCGAGCGCAGGTGCTGCTATGGTGACTGGGTTAGTATCAAGTTTAACAGGCAATCCAGTGCGTGCAGATGTTGCAATGACAGGTGAAATTACGCTACGCGGTGAAGTATTACCTATTGGTGGCTTAAAAGAGAAATTATTGGCAGCTCACCGTGGTGGTATTAAAACCGTTATTATTCCAAAAATTAATGAACGTGATTTAAAAGAGATCCCAGACAATGTGCTGGCAGGCTTAGATATTCACCCTGTTACTTGGATTGATGAAGTATTAAAACTAGCTTTAGTGCATCCGGTTGAGAGTTTTTCAGTCGAAACGGCAAAAAAGTAGTAAAAAACGCAAAAAAAGTGCTTTTTAGGGCTTTTCAAATCTAAACGGTATGATAAGTTAAGCACTGGTTTTCAAGCCTAGCCCTTATGGGGCCTAGGCTTAAGAAAAATATAATCATGTGAGCATTAAAAGTTTGCTCTAAAATTTTCAAAAAAGTGATGTTAGTTTAAAAAACCGTCGCTCTTGATAATAACAATGAAAGAGGATGATATTGTGAATAAATCTCAATTAATCGATCAAATCGCAGCTGATGCTGACATTTCTAAAGCGGCTGCAGGTCGTGCACTAGATTCATTCATCGAATCTGTTTCTGGCGCGTTAAAAGATGGCGATTCAGTTGCACTTGTTGGTTTTGGTACTTTCTCTGTACGTGAACGTGCTGCACGAGCTGGCCGTAACCCACAAACAGGTGAAACTATTCAAATTGCTGCTGCAAACATTCCTGCTTTTAAAGCCGGCAAAGCGCTTAAAGACGCAGTAAACTAATCATCATTTTAAACAGATTAGTTATGGCGAATGTACAAGTACTTAATAATCGCAAATGATGAACTAAGTAACTTTACCGCCAGTTACTTCAAGTGAAAAAGCGTATCTGGTAAGATACGCTTTTTTTACATGTGACAAGGTAAAATACCTTGATCAAAAAGAGATAAACAAATGCTTGAGAAAATCAGAGAAGGTTCGCAAGGACCTGTAGCCAAAATAATTTTAGGCGCGGTGATTTTATCTTTTGCCTTAGCAGGGATAGGCAGTTACCTTGGTCAAACCACGGAACAACCCGTTGCTGAAGTAAATGGAGTTAAAATTAGCCAAACCGACTTTAATCGCGCGTATCAAAATGAGCGCAGTCGACTAGAGCAACAATTTGGTGAATACTTTGCACAAATATCTGCAGATCCAACTTACATGGCGAGAATTCGTCAAGGTGTAGTTGACCGTTTAGTACAACAAGAACTGCAAACACAACTAGCGGCAGAATTGGGTCTTCGCGTAAGCGATGCAAGTATTCGAAAAACAATTTTAGAGTTACCGTACTTTCAAGTAGGCGAGCAGTTTAATAACGACCGTTACTTACAAGTTATTCGTCAAATGAATTTTCAACCAGATGCATTTCGTGAATATCTACGTAAAGATATGACTCGTAGCCAGCTTGTATCAGCAGTCGCAGGTACTGACTTTGCACTAGACAGTGAGCTTAAAAGTGCAATTGCCCTGCAACAGCAAACGCGTAGCATTGACTACTTAGTTGTAAACAAAGAAGCATTAGCGGCTGATATCGTAATAACTGATGAGCAAGTATCTGACTACTATGAGCTAAATGCATCGCAGTTTTTGTCGCCAGAGCTTATCTCGGTAAATTATATTGAGCTTAAAGCTGAAGATATCACTGTTGAGTCGGTTACTGAGGATGATGTAAAAGCATACTATGAGCAAAATAAAGCACAATACGTAGAGCCTGAAAAGCGCCGCGTTTCGCATATCTTAATCGATAACAGCGAAGATGACGATGCAGCAAAGGAAAAAGCAGGTACGCTTTTAGCACAGTTAAAAGAAGGTGCAGATTTTGCTGAGCTTGCACAATCATCATCGGATGACATTGTCAGTGCAGAACTTGGCGGAGATCTTGAATGGATCGAACGCGACGTAATGGATCCTGCTTTTGAAGATGCTACATTTGCTCTTACAAACAAAGGTGAGTTTTCAGATGTTGTTGCTTCAGAATTTGGTTATCACATAATCAAGTTAACTGATATTCAGCCACAGCAGGTAAAAGCCTATGATGATGTTAAAGCTGATTTACGTACAGAGCTTGAACAAGCTGAAAAAGTTGACGCATTTTACGAAAAGCAAACAGAAATGGGTGCGCTTGCGTTTGAAATTTCAGACCGTTTAGACGATGCTGCTGAAGCAGCTGGTTTAGAGATTAAATCAACATCACTTTTAGCACTTAATGCATTGCCAGAGCCATTAAATAATGCGTCGGTTATAACTGCTTTATCGTCAGTTGATTTACTTGAAGATAAAGTAAACTCTGAGGTTATAGAGCTTGGTAATGAGCATGCCATTGTTGTTCGTGTTAATGAGCACAAACCTGCTACGACTAAACCATTAAGCGAAGTAAGTGAGCAAATTAAAACTCGCTTAGTGAACGAACAGTCATCAACAATGGCTAAAAGTAAAGCACGTAGCTTATTTGCAGAAGTGCAAGCAGGTAAGCGCTTAAGCGATATAGCTAACGAGCAAAGTTTAACTGTTCGCCAAGAAGCGCAGTTAACACGTCAAAGCTACACGGTATCACCTGCGATTGTGACTCAAGCTTTTAAAATGGCTCACCCAGTAGATTCTGCAGTGGTAGACGTTGTTGATTTAAATAACGGTGATGCAGCGATTGTCGCGCTTAAGTCGGTAACTGATGCACAAGTTGCAGCTGATATTGATCCACAAGCCAAGCAAAGCATTACTATGGCGCAAGCAAATAAAAACTACATGGTATTTATTGAAGCGCTTAAAGCGAATGCTGAGCTTAACTTACCAACGGTTACACAATCTGTTGAGTAATTAACTTTAGCTCATAAAAAAAGGCGCTTTTAAAGCGCCTTTTTTATTGTCTTGAATAAAGTTGGTATTAATTACCTCTGGCAATAAACTCAATCCGATTACCACTAGGCTCCCTTATCATCATGTGCTGCGTTGGGCCCTTGCCTAAATTCTCTGGTGCAAATTCAATTTTAACATTACTTTGCGTTTTTAAATGTTCATGTAGCTGGGCTAACTTTTCAATACTCTCAACACTGAGTGCTAAGTGGTGTAACCCCACATTTTCTGCTCGATTAAACGCTACACGTTTTTGATCATTTTTCACGCGCCATAATGTAATGGTTATTTTATTGTTTGATAAAAAATAAGCGGGATAGGTTGAATCGCTTCCTAGCGTTTTAAAACCAAGTACATCAGCAAAAAATGCTTTTGAAGCATCCAAGTTTGATACGGTTAGCCCTAGGTGATCAACTCCGCCAACCCAATTTTTGACGTCTTTTGGTGTATCAGCAATAGCAGAAGCGGATAGAAGGAGTAGGGGAGAAAGACTAAGTAATAACGTTTTTTTAAACATGATATCTCTTGTTAATTAAATGCAGTTAACAATAAGACCTATCTAAATACGGTTATCTCACAAAAAAGGTATAAATCTATAAGCTGCTTTTAGCAGCTTAGTAAACGCTGCGTTACTTTTGACTGCGGGTTTTGAAAAACGACTTCGGTGGCACCGTATTCGACTACTTCGCCTTTGTCGAGCACCACAACGTGGTCGCTAATATGGCGCACTAAACTCAAGTGATGGGTGATCATGATATATGTCAGTCCTGTATCACGTTGTAACTTTAGTAGTAAATTAACTATCTGCGCACGTATAGAAGGGTCTAATGATGATACTGCTTCGTCGAGTACAACAACCTTGGGATCCAAAATTAATGCACGAGCGAGTGCTACACGCTGTAATTGACCTACGCTAAACATATGCGGATAGTAATGCTGATGATCTCTTAATAATCCAACTTTAGACAGTGTGGTATTTATTTTTTCGATGCGCAGTGCCTTATCAAACTCAGTATTATATAAAAGGCAGTCATCAAGCATATCGCCAATGGTTAATCCTGGATTTAGTGACGCCCCTGAGTCTTGAAAAATCATTCGAATATGACGACATTGATCATCGCGAATGCCGTTGTCTTCAATAATATTACCTTCTAGCAAAATTTGTCCGCTATCAGCATGATCAGCGCCGGCGAGTAACTTAGCTAGCGTACTTTTACCAGCGCCCGTTTCACCAATTACAGCAAGAGTTTCACCTTTACCTATACAAAACGAAATATTTTTGAGTACTTCAAATTTCTTTCGATTAAATAAGCCAGCCCGTACATTAAATGTTTTAGATAAAGCTTGTACTTTTAATACCGGTTGCATTATCTCATGTCCTTAATAAGTGGAAAGTGACACGCATAACTGTGGCCATTGTGCTTGGTAAGTGGAGGGGTAACAACACATGCTTTTTGTGCTTGTGGACAGCGTGGTCCTAGTCGACAACCTATAGGTAAATGCTGCAACGTAGGAATGCTTCCTTTAAGTGCATAAAAAGGCTCTTTATGAGAGAGGCCTTGCTCGTAATCCGGTAAGCTTTTTAATAAAGCTTGTGTATAAGGGTGACGAGGCTGGGTAAAAATTTTGTGAGTAGGTCCCGCTTCGACCATTTGTCCGCAATATAAAACATGAATACAATGCGACCAATGTGCAATTTCTTCGAGTTCATGAGAAATCATCAAAATAGACATGTTTTTTAATTGATTTAAGCTTTTTAATAACCTAAATACTTGTGCACGCGTGGTACTTTCAAGCGCCGTTGTTGGCTCATCTGCAATAAGTAGCTTTGGCGTTCGGGCTATGGCCATTGCAATCATTACTTTTTGACACACGCCTTCTGAGAGCTCATGTGGGTAACTATCGAGTACGGCTTCATGATTTTTAATCCCAACTTTATGGATAAGTGCCTTTACCCTATCTTTTCGCTCGCGATTGCGTTTTAAGAAAAACCCTTTACTTGCTACTTCCGGCAATGTTTCAGCTATTTGATCGAATATTTTTGCGGTTGGGTCAAGGCTGCGACTTGGATCTTGGTAAATCATCGCAATATCTTGGCTCACTGTTTTACGGCGTTGCTCGGGTGTTAAACGCATTAAATCAACACCACGCCAGTGAATTCTATCTGCGGTGATGTCCCAGCGTTCGTTTAAAACACCGACAATGGCTTTTGCTATTAGGCTCTTGCCAGAGCCAGACTCGCCTACAAGTGCGTGTACCTCGCCTTCTTTTAAACTAAAGCTGACTCTGTCTACGGCTCTAATTACCGTTTCTGAGGTGCGTAGCTCAATAGTTAGGTTTCGAACATCTAGTAATTGCATTTAATCAGCCTTACGTTCTTTTAACACCTGTCGCAGTCCGTCACCCACCAAATTGGTTGATAGTACCGCTAAAAATAATAATACGCCTGGTAACGCAACAGTCCAAGGCGCTAAATAAATCAGGCCAAGGTTTTCGGCTAAAATTGCACCCCATTCTGTGGTGGGAGGTTGAGCGCCTAATTTTAAAAAGCCCAGTGCTGAAATATCTAATATTGCGGTCGATAGTGCCATAGTAAAAATAACAACAATATGTTCGTAAATATTGGGGAATATCCCGCGCGATATTATATGCCAGTTAGACGCACCATCAAGCTTAAAAGCGGTAATGTAATCTTTATTTAATTCATCAACAATCAGGCTTTTTATTGAGTGAATAAATTGCGGTAGCAGAGCTAAAATAATAGCCCACACAGTGTTCATTAAACCAGGCCCAAGTACCGCAATAATAATAATCGCTAATAATAAAGAAGGGATAGACAGTGTTATATCAAGTAAATGATTTAAAAAACTTGATCGTAGCCCACGGCTAATACCAGCAAAAGTGCCCACCAGAACACCAATAATAGTGGTAAGGAGCGCCGCTACAACCGACAGTCCGAATGTATAAGTAGCGCCATTCATTAAGCGCGAAAGTACATCTCTACCTAAATCATCGGTACCTAAAATAAAACGTACATCGCCCATTTCTCGCCATGACGGTGGAATAAGCAGTGCATCACTATGCTGTTGGTTTACGCCATAAGGCGCTAAAAATGGTGCGCTGGCGGCAAGCAAAGCAAAGGCTAAAAATATCCACAAACCAACTAATGCAGGGTGATTATTTTTAAACTTTCGCCAAAATCGCGCCAGTGGCGATGTATTCGACTCTTCAGAAAATAAATTAAACTTTGCCATGAGCTTGGTTCCGTGAAATTGGGTCGAATAGGGTGTAAGTAAGTTCGGTAATAATAGTGGCTAAAATAACAAACAACGACACGGCCATTAACCCACCTTGAATCGCGGGAAAGTCGCGCTGATAAATACTATCGATTAACCAACGACCAACACCAGGCCATGAGAATATAACCTCTGTTATCATGGCAAGTGTGATAAGCGTACTAAACTGCAAACCAATTTGTTTAATGACCGGCAGCAATGCATTACGCAGTGCATGGTGCATTATAAGTTGTCTGCGATTAAGCCCTTTTGCTCTGGCTGTTTTTATAAAGTTTTGGTCCATTACCTTGAGCATTGATTCCCGTGTAAAACGTATCAAAACGGTGGTTGGATACATAGCGAGTACAATAGTTGGCAATGTTAAATGGCGCAGAGCATCTAAAAATGCAATTCCTCGATAAGGAAAGTTGGCTAATGCAATATCAATTAAAATAAAACCGGTTACAGATGGGATTTCGTAAAGTAAGCCCATTCTCCCCGACATTGGAAACCAGCCTAGTTTTAATGAAAATACCATAATGAGTAACAGAGCTAACCAAAAAACAGGCATTGAATACCCAATAATGGCGCTAGAGTTAATGAGCTTATCTGGCCAACGCTTATAATAAACAGAAGCTAAAATACCAACGGGTACGCCGACTACAACCGATACAATAAGTGCATAAATACTCAGCTCTAATGTGGCGGGTAATAAAGCAATAATATGTGTAAATACATTTTGCCCAGAGGCAAACGACACGCCCCAATCGCCTTGTAAAATTCGCCCTAAAAAGGCGAAATATTGCATAAAGTAATTACTGTTATATAAGTATTTATCTTCAAGCGCACTGTGCTGAGCAAAGTTATTACTCGGTATGCCACTTAAGTTACTGAGCGGCTCACCAGGAAATAAATAAGCAAGTGAGAAGGTAAAAACACTGAGCATAAACACCATAAAGACAAGCAAACCAAGGCGTCGAAAAATATAATCTAGAATCATTATTTCTTCCTTGCATTAGCTAATGAAATAGCACCAAACGGGCCCAATGTTATACCTTCTACATCTGCGCTACTTGCTTGAAAACGCAAGCCATGAGCAAGAGGTAACAATGGGAGCTCATCTATAATCATGTTTTGCGCTTGTACGTAGTATTTTTTACGCAGATTGAGATCTGTGGTATCGAGAGCTTGAGTCAGCAGTAAATCAAATTTAGGGTTGCACCAATTAGCTGGGTTTTTACCGCTAAAAGTGGCGGAGCAACTTAGTAATGGACTAAAAAAATTATCCGGATCGGGTGTATCTGCGGCCCATCCGAGTAAAACACTGTCGTGGCGATGCTCGCCAATGCGTTGTATAAATGTATTCCATTCGTACTCTACAATACTGACATTAACACCAATTTTGCGTAAATCACTTTGCATAAGCTCAGCCATTTTACGTGCATTAGGGTTATAAATTCGACTTACTGGCATTGCCCAAATATTCATATCAAACCCATTGGGTAAGCCAGCTTTAATTAATAATTGTTTAGCAAGCTCGGGATCAAACGTAGGCATGTTTTTTTGTGACTCGAACGCCCATGACGTTGGCGGTAAAATTGATTGTGCACGCGTACCGTTACCGTAATACACAGCTTGCATTATTTTATCTATGTCGATGGCATGAGCCAGTGCTTGGCGCACCTTTATATTGTCAAATGGAGCACGTTCGGTATTAAAGGCCCAATAACCCACATTTAAATTGGTTTCTTTTTCAATATTAATATCATCACGCTGGGCTAAAATACTCAACTGGGCACTGCTTGGGTGGGCCGTTACATCACATTCTTTAGTCAACATTTTTGCAATACGTGCAGTCCCATTTGGTGTTATATCGTAAACCAACTGCTCTAGTACCACATCGTGTTTCCAGTACAGCGGGTTTCTATAAAAACGCACCAGATGATCGCGGCGATATTCTTTATAAATATAAGGGCCGGTGCCAACAGGGTATTGATCGAATAAATTGGTTTGCTCATTTGCTTTTAACTTCATTGCGTATTCTTGCGAGAGCACAACCGCAAAGTCGGTTGCTATATTGGCTAAAAAGCTACTTTCAGCATTAAATAGCTCAAATCGAACTTGATAGTCAGATACTCTAACAATGTTTTGAATAAGCTGGTCAAGGCCTACGCTCTGAAAATACGGATAATTAGCTTCGCCTACAAAATGGTAAGGGTTATAAACATCAAACAGTCGACTAAACGTAAAAATAACGTCATCAGCATTAAAGTCACGAGTGGGAGTAAAGTAAGATGTGGTGTGAAATTTTACGCCCTTGCGTAACGTAAACATGATTGATTTACCATCTTTACTGATTTTCCAGTCGGTAGCTAACTCGCTTTGAAACTCTGCTGTAACAGGGTCAATACTAATTAAGCGGTCGTATAACTGGTTGGCAATTATATCAATAGTGGAACCCGTAGTGGTCACTTGCGGATTAAACGACACAGGATTAGCTTCAGCGCAATAAACTAAGCCTTGGTTTTTTTCTTCTATGACTTCTTCTTTACTATCTATGCAACCAACTAATGTAGCCGCTAGCAAAACAAGTAATAATTTATGCACCCGCATAACCTCTGCTATTGTTGATCCAACAAGTTGTATTTTTTAAGATAACCACGTAATTGATGATACGTTAAACCAAGTACTTCTGCAGTTTTCTTTTGATTAAATTGGCTATGCTCGAGCGCTTTATTAATCATGTTTATTTCAAAGTCGTTTGAGCGCTCTTTGAGATTACACGGAAATTGAATATCAACGGCTATATCAGTGCTCGCTTGAGTAATAGGTGGAGCAATAACAATAGGGTCAGCGTTAACAGTTTGAGTCGCTAGTGGCGCTTTTACACGTGCTTTTGGCCTAAAAGGGCTGTCAAATGGGTCTAAAATAATCTGGTGAACGGGAATATGTTCACTGCCATGGCGATACAAACTACGCTCAACAACATTTTTAAGCTCACGAATATTACCGGGCCAATCATAACTAAGGAGTGTTTCTGTTGCGCTGCGAGTAAAGCCGCTAAATAACGCCCATTCTAAATCGCGTGCCATATTCATCGCAAACTGTTCAGCAAGGAGCATAATATCGTCTTGACGTTCGCGCAGCGGCGGTAGGGTAATTACGTCAAATGCAAGGCGATCGAGTAAATCACTTCTAAATTCACCTTGCTCGGCTAAATAAGGTAGGTCCTCGTTTGTCGCGCACACTAAGCGTGTATCTACTTTTACAGTTTGTTTGCCGCCAACACGTTCAAACTCACCGTATTCTATAACGCGTAGCAGTTTTTCTTGTACCATAGCGGAAGTATTGGCTAGTTCATCTAAAAATAACGTCCCGCTGTTAGCGCGTTCAAAACGACCTTCGTGGCGTTTGCTTGCCCCCGTGAACGCACCGCTTTCATGGCCAAATAATTCACTTTCGAGTAGGTTTTCGTTAAGCGCTGCACAGTTGAGCTTTACGTAGTTTTGCTCCCAACGTTTAGATAAAAAATGTAAGCGTGCTGCGATTAGCTCCTTACCTGTGCCGCGTTCACCAATAATAAGCACCGGCTTATCTAAATTAGCTAGCTGCGATACCTGATCTAATACAGATAAAAAGCTATCTGATTGGCCGAGTAAATTATCCTGTTGGCGGTATTGGCTCATATTTCCTAACTCTTGGTCATTTTTACTAACAGTTAGTGTATTTCATAATCGGGGAGAACTAAAGAAATTTGTATATATAGTTTAACTTAATGAAAATAAAGTGTATTTTATCTTTTAAAAAGTTGGCAAGTATATTGATACTAGTTATAGCAGACTAACTACGTTTTAATTACAGAGGTAAATGTTATGGGAATTTTTTCACGTTTTGCAGATATTGTTAATTCTAATATCAACGCCATTTTAGATAAAGCAGAAGACCCAGAAAAAATGGTTCGTCTGATTATTCAAGAAATGGAGGATACGCTTGTAGAAGTGCGTTCTACTTCAGCTAAAACACTGGCTGAGAAAAAAGAAATTGTACGTCGTGTAGACACTTTAAAAGCGCAAGTAACCGATTGGCAAGAAAAAGCAGAACTGGCTTTAAGTAAAGATCGCGACGATTTAGCGCGCTCAGCATTACTTGAAAAACAAAAGTCGGTTGATGCCGTTGCTACAGTAACAAGTGAACTTGAACATGTAGAATCTCACATAGAAAAACTTCAACAAGAAGTAACGACACTACAAGAAAAGCTAGCAGATGCGAAATCTCGTCAAAAAGCCATTATACTTCGTCAACGTTCGGCTGAGTCGCGCCTTGAAGTGAAAAAAGCACTTGATAGCTCAAAAGTAGAAGATGCACTTAATCGTTTTGAACGTTACGAAACTAAAATTGATGGGCTAGAATCTCAAATTGAGTCTTACGATTTAGGTAAAAAGACGTTAGCGGACGAAATTGCTAATCTACAAAAAAATGAAAAAATAGATGATGAGCTCGCCGAGCTTAAAAAGAAGCTAGCTGATAAATAATTGCATATAAAAATAGATGGGGCCATGTGCCCCACTGCTTAAAAACATCAAAACGGATTGTTAGGAGAGGGTTATGTTTGATCCAGAGATATTAGTTGCACCATTTATCTTATTTATGATTTTTGTTGCACCGCTGTGGTTAATTTTACACTACCGTAGCAAAAAACAGGTCAGTCAAGGGTTGAGTGAGCACGAACATCGTCAGTTACTGGAGCTTGCACAAAAAGCCGAAAAAATGGCTGACAGAGTAGAAACGTTAGAAGCACTACTTGATCAAGAGTCACCACAGTGGAGACGTAAAGTATGAGTACCAAACGCGAATTATTAAGAGACCCACAGCGCGGTAAAATAGCGGGTGTATGTGCGGGATTAAGTGACTACTTTAATATGGAGTTATGGTTAGTTCGCATTATATTTGTTAGTGCGGTACTGCTAACAGGTGGTCCACTATTTGTGGTAGCGTATATTGCTGCTTGGTTTATTTTGGATAAAAAAGAGCCAACTACAGCTAATAATACAAGCTCTGCTAAACATGACGACCCACTAGAAGTAAAATTTAAAGTATGGCAAAAAGGCGAGCCACCGCGCCGCGCTTTGCAAGATTTAAAAGAGCGTTTAACGCGCGTAGATACTCGCCTTCAAGATATGGAGCGCCATGTTACTTCAAGCGAGTTTACGGTGAGCCGTGAAATCAACAAACTTTAAAGGATTTAATAGCACCTTATTTGCAGCGTGATAAATTACGGCAAATTAGGTGCAAGACACTTTATGAGCCAATCATTTGCAAAAAAGACCTTTAAAAGCATTAAAGGCAAAGCACAAAAAGCCCTCCATCGTAGTTTAGATCAGCACGTAAAGCTGGCCGTAACGGGCCTAAGTGGCAGCGGTAAAACAGCGTTTATTACCGCGCTTGTTAAACACTTAACAACCCAAGCGGACGATAAAAACTTACCTTTTTTTGATGTAATGCGTGAGCATCGCCACGTTGCCACAAAAGTTGTGCCGCAAGAAGCGTTAAAAGTCCCTACATTTAATTATACGCGCGCGTTAAATTCATTATTACCCAGCGATGGCGATCCCTCATGGCCTGCATCAACCGAGCGTATTAATACACTACGCTTGACAATAAAGTATCAAAGTAATGCGGGGCTGCGTGGGCACTTTTCGCCGCAATCAACGCTTTATTTAGATATAATTGACTACCCGGGTGAATGGCTCCTTGATTTACCTATGCTTGAGCAAAGCTATAGGCAGTGGTGCGAGCAGCAATATCCGTTATTAACTCAGCCTTCGCGCGTAAACACATCAAGTGATTTTTTAATGGCCGTTGAGCAACTTGACTTAAACGCTCCCGTTGATGAAAACGCACTTGCTCATATTGCTCAGCTTTATCAAAGCATGTTAGTAGGGCTTAAAAAAGACACCAAACTTGCTATGTTGCAACCTGGGCGCATGCTTATGCCAGGTGATTTACAAGGCGCGCCATTGTTATTGTTTTTTCCGGTATCGGATGAAGTAAATAGTGACGATGTCGTTGCAGGTTCTAATTTAGCGCATTTAATTAAGCGTTTTAATGGCTATATAAAAGAAGTCGTAAAACCATTTTATAATGAGCATTTTAGGCACTTCGATCGCCAAATCGTACTTGTCGATGTACTTAGTGCATTAAACGAAGGGCACGAAACCCTCCAAGAGCAAAGCAGTGTAATAAATCAATTACTCGCGCACTTTAATTATGGCGAATCGGGCTTTTTTAAGCGTTTATTTAAACCAAACATAGACAAAATATTGTTTGCAGCTAATAAATCAGATCATATAAGTGCAAAGCACCATAAAGACTTAGCACTGCTACTTGATTCGCTCGTGCATGAGCAAAGCAATCATTTAAAGTTTGATGGTGTGCAAATAGAAACCATGGCTATGTCTTCAATTACAGCCACGCAGCCACGCCAAATTACCGACAAAGGCCAAACGCTTGATTGCATTTATGGCAAACCTTTAAACGAGTCTGATTGGCTTACGTATTTACCACCGCAACCACCCACGCGAATGCTTAATAAACGTGAGTGGCCGGCACAGGGATTTGAGTTTTTATCGTTTTCTCCAATGCCGAGCCCCGATAAACAACTAAAACACATTCGATTAGATCATGTCATGCAGTACCTGCTAGGAGACAAATTAACATGAGTGAGTCAAGCCAAAAATTTCAAGCAGGGCGTCGTATAGATACGCAAAGCATTGAGCAAAAGGAGCCCGTTTTAGCACCTGCAAAAATTATTCAGCACGGACAAAGTGATTACGAAGAACTTGAAGATGAAGCACTAGAGCCAGAAATAGATCTGGAACCTGTGTACAAAAAGTCAAAGTGGCAAACGCTCAAAGGTGTTTTTGCTATTAGTTTTATAGTGCTGGTGCTTTTAGAGTTTGCATACTCGTTAGTATTTGCTTTCGAGCAGTCAATTATTTTAGGCAGTGTTTATTTAACTGCGGTTGTAAGTGGCGTACTGCTAATAGGGCGCTTATTGTGGCGAGAGTACCGAATGCTGCGCAGTTTAAAGCGTAACCAATTGCACCGAGTTGAAGCCGACAGGCTTTTAAACAGCGAGCAAGTAGGAGGTGCATTACCTTGGCTTGAAAAGCTCAATAAACACCAGCAACTCGATAACTTTGAAACCTTCAAAAACCAAGTAGCTACGCATCACAGCGATAAAGAAATAATGACGCTGTACGCCAATAGTTTATTAATAACCCAAGACACCAAAGCTAAAAAGCTTATAAATCGTTTTGCGACTGAATCCGCACTGCTAGTTGCCCTAAGCCCACTTGCGCTGGTGGATATGATGGCTGTGCTTTGGCGCGGGACTAAGTTAATAGAACAAATTGGTAAAATTTACGGCATTGGTTTTGGGTACGCGAGCCGTATAAAGTTATACCGTATGCTGATAAAACAAGTAATGTTTGTAGGCAGTGCTGAGCTTGTGTCTGACCTTGCTGCAACTGCATTAAGTGCTGAGCTTTTAGGTAAGCTTTCTGGACGGGCTGCGCAAGGGGTCAGCGCCGGTATTTTTACAGCCCGTATTGGTTACAAAGCAATGGAGCTTAGTCGCCCATTACCAAGGCTTGAAAACAAACGCAGTTTATTAAAAGGGACTGTGCAAAGTATCGCAGGTAAAATAATGAGCCGTAAAAAGGCTGAACCAACACACTAGATTAGCAGTGGCAATATTTGTGTACAAACGTGCGCTGCACGGTTTTTACACAAATAGCCATCTGAGCATCCGGCATGCTTGCTGTTTGTAAGCGCATACGTTTTGATTGTTGAATCGCAAAAACATAATAATCAAAAAATGAGCCTACAATGAGCAAGCATCATATAAACACCCAGTGTATTCACGGACCACAAAAAGCAAACGACCCGCACGGCGCACTCACTTCTCCTTTGTATCAAACCTCTACCTTTCATTTTGAAAATGCTGCACAAGGTGCTGCGCGTTTTGCAGGCGACGAACCAGGCTATATTTATACGCGCTTAGGAAACCCTACAACCACAGAGCTTGAGCAAAAAGTTGCTCAACTCGAGAGCTGTGAAGCAGCAGCTGCAACCGCAACAGGTATGGGGGCTGTATCTGCCTCAGTACTGAGCTTTTTATCGCAAGGAGATCACCTTGTTGCCTCAAGTGCTTTGTATGGTTGTACCTTTGCGTTTTTCTCGCACATGTTGCCGCGCTGGGGAATCGAAGTCACTTTTGTTGATATGACCAACGAGGACGAACTACGCGCTGCCATCAAACCTAATTCAAAAATGATATTTGTAGAAACGCCAATCAACCCCACTATGGCGGTTATTGATTTGGCACTCATTGGCGCAGTTGCTAAAGAGCACAGTTTAATTAGTGTGGTCGACAACACCTTTTTAACGCCGCTACTGCAATCACCAAAAAAATATGGCATCGACATAATAATGCACAGTGCGACCAAGTACTTAAATGGCCACGGAGACGTAGTAGCTGGTATTGTATGTGGATCGCTTGAGCACATAACACACATTAAAATGACCGTACTAAAAGACATTGGTGCAACCATAAGCCCGCACGACGCATGGCTAATTAATCGAGGCCTAAAAACACTCGCTATTAGAATAGAGCGCCATTGTCAAAGCGCACAAACAATAGCCGAATATCTAGAAGCGCACCCACAAGTAAGCACCGTATATTACCCGGGGCTTAAATCGCACCCAGGTTATAAGTTTATTGGTAACCAAATGAAAGCCGCTGGTGGTGTTATTGCGTTTGAAATAAAAGGTACGCTACAAGATGGCGCACAATTTATTGATAGTATGAAACTTTGTACACTTGCAGTAAGCCTCGGCGACGCTGAAACACTGATTCAGCATCCTGCATCTATGACTCACTCGCCTTATACGCCAGAGGAGCGAGCTGCCGCTGGAATAAGTGATGGGCTGATCAGGCTCTCGGTTGGGCTTGAAGATGTTAACGACATTATTAGTGATTTAAACCAAGCTTTTACTAAAATTGGTTGGTTGTATTTAATTGTGTACACGTAAATGTAAGCTGCAGGCCTTTATTTAAAGGCCTGTATTTTTATTGTGCCACAGGTGTAATTTTAAGTTTACGATTTTGGTGATCGCGCCAAATACTGATATTAGCCTATCTATTAAACTTTTCTTCACTTTTGCATAGTATGGGGTCATTCGATATTCAATAGGTTTGAGTATCACACTGACACCGATTTAGGGCTCACACCCAAGAAGGTACTTATGGCTAAAGCAAGTAAATACACATCCAAAACACCAGACGAAAATGGTGTTATACACTGGAGTGATGAAGAGAATAAAATTTGGTCTGAGCTTGTAGCGCGCCAACTTGCATGCATTGAAGGCAAAGCCTGCAACGAGTACATGCAAGGGTTAAAAAAGATTAACCTGCCGCACGATCGTATTCCGCAGTTAAGCGAACTAAACGACGTATTACTCGCCACTACCGGTTGGCAAGTTGCACCAGTACCTGCACTTATCGACTTTGATGAGTTTTTTAGATTACTGGCAAACAAGCAGTTTCCGGTAGCTACATTTATTCGTAGCCGCGAAGAATTTGACTACCTACAAGAGCCAGATATTTTTCATGAAATATTTGGCCACTGCGCCATGCTAACTAATCCTGACTTTGCCGAGTTTACACACAAGTACGGGCAATTAGGTTACGCAGCGCAGAAAAAAGACCGCGTATACCTTGCGCGTATATACTGGTTTACGGTTGAATTTGGTTTAATGCAAACCGAAGATGGTCTGCGTATTTACGGCGGCGGTATTTTATCAAGCCCAGGGGAGACTCAGTACGTATACTCAAATACGCCAGAAATCAGCCCAATGAATGTGCTTGATGTACTGCGTACGCCGTACCGTATTGATATTATGCAACCACAGTACTACACCATAAATTCGATTCATGATCTGTTTGATATATCACAAATGGATATTATGACTTTGGTTGAGCGAGCTAAAGAGCTTGGTTTACACGACCCAAAATTTCCACCAAAAGAAAAATTAGCCAGTTAAATATTAATGCTACAAAAGCTAAAAGTAAGGATTTAGAATGTCTTCATTAAGTGCACAAAAATGCGAAGCCTGTCATGTAGATGCGCCAAAAGTATCTGACGAAGAGTTAGCACAATTAATTACTAAAATCCCAGACTGGGTACCAGAAGTACGCGACGGCATTATGCAGCTTGAGCGTGTTTATAAATTTAAAAACTTTAAGCAAGCTATCGCGTTTACTAACAAAGTAGGCGACATGGCAGAAGACGAAGGCCATCATCCAGGTTTATTAACCGAGTGGGGCAAAGTAACGGTTACATGGTGGAGCCATTCAATTAAAGGCCTACACAAAAACGATTTTATTTGCGCAGCTAAAACAGACGACGTATTTAACGCGCTGTAATTAAAAAGTTAATTGAGCAAACCAACAAAAGCACTTATTTTTATAAGTGCTTTTGTTGGTTTAATGGAAGTGTTTAGTTGTCAGCTATCAGTGACGAGCTGATCGAAGTTAATCTTATCGCCGTAGGTTGGGTTGAGAGAAGCGAAACCCAACGGTTTAGTTTTTCTTGATAAGTTAATGTAAGCCACGCCCATTAAAGCTATTGACTGAATTTAGATCGTAGTGTTTTTTAAGTGCTTCAAACTTTAAGTTAGAAAGCTCTTCAACCCCTTTTCTAGTTATTTTTATCATATTGATCTTATCTTCACTTTCATCTTCAATTTCTATTAAATCGCTTTCAAATCCCCATGCATCTAAAGATTTACTGTTTTTTAAAATATATGCTGAATCTGGATGGAGGCTTTCATGATTCACTGAGGAGCTTATAAATTGCTCTAAGAATCTTATTTTATCTATTTCATGGTTTGCTAGTTCGCTTTTTAAAATGTTTTCACCTAACTCTACAGCTGCAAATAAATCAAACACATTATTAAGTTTGTCCTTGTACTCTTTAAATATATTTTCATCTTTTGTTCTGTAGTCTGTGATAGTTTCATTTGCTTTAGAAAGTTCTTCTTTCAAAGTATTAAATTCGGTTTCATAGAAATCTCTTAATGAATTCGAATCTTCCAAAGTTAGGTGGTGAGGTTTGAAAAACTCAGGAAGTGACTTCATTTGAAACTCTTTAGTATAGGCTATGAAGCGTGTGTAAGCAGCAGTAAAAAGTGGTAACAAAAATACAAGCACTAGACTAGAGATGAGTGGTGTAAATAAATTCAGGCACCAATCAGAGTAATTTTCAGTAATACTTTTTATTTTATAAGTAGCATCTAGATTTGAGAAGCAGATGAAATAAACGGCTTTCCAGTTGAAAAAAAACCAAGATATAATAAAGCTACCTAATAAAGGGTGAGTAACTTTATCTGTTATAGATGATTTTATTGAGTTTGATAGGTCTAAAAGTGAAGACATTATAAATCCTTTTAATTAATAAAAAGCCCTAAACCAAAGGGCTTAGAGCTTTTCTACATACAATTAAAGTTCAGCTAAAACACTTAACTTCAAAGTATCGTTGGGTTTCGTTTCACTCAACCCAACCTACGTGTTACTCATCAATTGAGCGTAGTAGGGCGTTGATGCCTACTTTTTCGCGTGTTTGCTGATCTACTTTTTTCACGATAATTGCAGCGTAAAGACTATGCGTACCATCTTTTGATGGTAGTGCGCCTGGTACAACTACAGCGCCTGCTGGTACGCGGCCGTAGTGAATTTCACCCGTTTCACGGTCGTAAATACGGGTACTTTGGCTGATGTAAACGCCCATTGAAATTACTGCGCCTTCTTCAACAATTACGCCTTCAACAATTTCAGAACGTGCGCCAATAAAACAGTTGTCTTCAATGATAGTTGGGTTAGCTTGTAGAGGCTCTAAAACGCCACCTATGCCTACGCCACCAGATAAATGTACGTTCTTACCAATTTGTGCACACGAGCCTACAGTCGCCCATGTATCAACCATGGTGCCGTCGTCAACGTAGGCACCAATATTTACGTACGATGGCATAAGTACGACGTTTTTACCTACAAAGCTGCCTTTACGTGCTACCGCATTGGGTACTACGCGCATACCGCCTTGCTGAAACTGCTCCGGTGTATAGTCGCTAAATTTAAGCGGTACTTTGTCGTAAAACTGGTTTACGCCGTCGTTCATTGGTTGGTTGTCGCGAATACGAAACGACAGTAACACGGCTTTTTTAAGCCACTGGTGTACAACCCATTCCCCCGATATTTTTTCAGCAACGCGTGCTGCGCCACTATCAAGTAAATCAAGTGCATCAATAATAGCTTGTTTTACATCGCTAGATACGGTGCTTGGGCTAATGCTATCGCGGTTGTCCCATGCGTTTTCGATCATCGTTTTTAAATCTGACATGTGTGTCCTCTATTCTGTTTCGGCGTTGAATTTTTTACGTAATGCCTGATGAATTTTTGCTTGCTCTTCATCGGTCAGCGCTTGGTATTCGTTATTAGATACGACAAAGAAATCCTCGGCACGTTCACCTACCGTTGTAATACGGGCAGCGTGAATGTGTAATAAATGCGCTTGGAAAACTTCGGCTATTTTGGTTAACAAACCTTGTATATCGACCGCTTGAATTTCTATTAAACTGCGGTCTTTACGTGCATGTGGGCGCAGAATTATTTTAGGTTTTATATTAAAGTCTTTAAAGCGTTGTGAACGGTTCTTTTTAAAACGTATTTTTTTACGTGGATCGTTAAGTGCTTGTTCAAGTCCTCGTTTAATTGATTGCGCACGGCCGCTGGCGATAGGTTGACCATTTACTTCTAGTATTACAAAGCTAAACAGTACATAGCCATCTTTAGTGGTTAGAACTTGTGCGTGTTGTATTTGCGCTTTTTTAGAGCCAATTACACTGACTAAACGAGCAAATAATACGCTAGAATAAGGGCTGTATACAAACACTTGTGTTCCGCCATGCATTGCCTTATTCGACACAATAACACTCGGTTGGCTTAAATCAGTACTACTTAACAAGTGCTCACTTTGCCACGATATTTGTTGTTCACTAAAAGCGGTATAATAGTTCGCTTTAAAACGGCTCCAAATTAAATCAATCTTTTCTTCTTGATAACCTAAGTTAAGAAGGCGCTGTTTAGCTTGGTGTTTTTTATCGCGAATTTGGTCGCGTTGGTCCATTGGGTTTTCAAGCCCTAAACGTAACGCCCGTTGTGTATGTAGGTAAAGCTCACGCAGCAGGGTGTTTTTCCAATCATTCCATAAGTTGTCGTTGGTTGCACGTATATCTGCAACGGTTAAACAATATAAATAGTCGAGTTGACGCTCTGTTTTTATCCGCGTAGCAAAATCTTTAATAACACCTGGATCGTTAATGTCTTTACGCTGAGCGGTAACCGACATAAGTAAATGATTACTTACAAGCCATGCAATTAACTTTGCATCAGCCGATGAAAAGCCATGTAGTTTAGCAAATGCAATAGCATCAACGGCACCAAGTTCTGAGTGATCGCCACCACGCCCTTTTGCTATATCATGAAAAATACCCGCTAAATAAAGCAGCTCTGGCTTGTCCATTCGAGTCACGATTTCACTGCAAATAGGAAACTCGCTAATACCGGTTTTATCAAAGTATTGGTAAATATTTTTGATTAGCTTGTGGGTATGTTCATCTACTGTATATGCATGAAATAAATCAAATTGCATTTGTCCAAATATATTACGCCACTGGGGTAAGTAGGCGGCAAGCATGCCGTGCTTGTGCATGAGCGTAAATGCGCGGCCCATACCGTTAGGATGCTTAACTAAGCGTAAAAAGGCTTCACGACAGGCCGCGTAGTCTTGTAAGTCTCCCAATAAACGACGGCGAACTTGGCGAATAGTTCTGATGGTGCTTGGGTAAATATGCGTTATTGTTGGGTTATCGGCTATGTGCTCAAACAATACAAAGAGTTGGTCGCGCCTAAAGAATACGGATGGATCTTTTACTCTTATTTGATGGCCTATTTGCTCAAAGTTTCTGTCGAGTTCTACTGCTTGGTTTTCACTATTTTGAGGGCTGATACTTTGCTCAAAGTATGAAAGCAGCATTTGATTTAACTCACGCACGCGACTCATAATTCTAAATAAGCGCTTCATCATACGCTCAACTGATGCTTTACCATCGCTACCAAAACCCAGTATTTCAGCGGCTTGCGGTTGATGATCGAATAATAAGCGATTCTCAGAACGTTCAGCGGCTAAATGCAGCGCAAAACGAATATTCCACAGATTTTCTCTGCACTCTGAGAGCTCTTGAAACTCTTCGTGAGTAAGGTAGCCATGATTTATAAGCTCTTGCAAGGTCTCGGCTCTAAAGTGTTTTTTGGCAACCCAAATAATAGTTTGTAAATCGCGAAGGCCGCCAGGGTTTTCTTTGATATTTGGTTCAAGGTTATAGGCCGTGCCGTGGCATTTTCTATGGCGTAAATTTTGTTCTTGCACTTTGGCAACAAAAAAGTCACTAGAGCCCCAAACTGGCGTTTCAAGTACAAATGTTTTGAGTTTTTCAAACTCAATATGATTACCAAAAATAAGGCGGCTTTCGAGCAAGCTGGTAGCAAAGGTTACGTCTTCACGCTTTTGTTCAATAGCTTGCTCTATAGTACGCACGCTATGGCCTATCTCTAAATTGAGATCCCACAGCATGGTGACAAACTGGCCAATTTTTTCGCAAACATTTTCGCTTGGTTGTTGAGTAACAAGCAATAAAAAATCGATGTCTGAGTATGGGTGCAGTTCGCCGCGCCCATAGCCACCAACAGCAATTAGTGCAAGGTCAGGTTCGTGTGCTAAACCATAAACATGGAATAGTTTAATGAGTAGGCGGTCAATAAACTCAGCCCGAGCATTAATTAAATTCCCAACGGGTTGTTTCGAAAATTCGTTATGTAACCATTTATAAAAATAGCTAGAACAATCGCGATAATCACTCAGTTGCTCAGCATCGCTAAGCAACTTCTTTACTTTGTTGGGTAATGCCACCTAGGCTCCGTATTATCTTAATAGCAGAAACAATTAGTAATGACCGTTTTTACACTAAATTAGAAAAAAATGCGAGAACTGAACACATTGTAATTATAACAAATTCTTGAGTAAAGAGTTGTAACGTTAACTAATTTAAAGAAGGCAGATTACGACAGTCGATAAATTTTAATTGCAGAGTTAGTTTGTACCTATTATAGTTAATTTGGTTTTCTAATATAAAGGAATTTTACAATGGAAAATTTATTTGTATTTATATTTGCTAGTTTTTTTTGTAGTCAAGCATGGGCTATTCTAGTTAAGGAAAGTGAACTGCAATCATTTGGAATCAATGAACAAAATAGTCAATATGTTTATAAAATTAATAGAAACCTTACGTATGAGGCAGTATATTTTTGTAAGGAAGACTCAGCAAGTTGTATAGATAAAATTAATGGAGATCGTTACTTATTTAACTTGCAAAAAAATTCGATTAAAAAAATTCAAAATGCTGAGCTTATAGGCTTAAGTAAAGATGAAGAGACGTTGTTTAGAATATTTACTCTTTTATTTCGAGAGGAATATGAAAGAATTGAATCACTTCATGATCAAGAAATCTTTCAACGTTCTTTTCGCACAGAAACATCAGAGAGCTGCGGCACTCCAACACATTGGTCTGATCCATTGGTCTGATCCATTGATCCCTGATCTTCATTATGGTCAAGCTTGCGCTATTCATGATCAATGTTACGGTACTTATACTAGTAAATCTCAATGTGACTTTAGGTTTTTGGAAAAAATGGAAAGGGCGAATTTTACTTTATTAGCTGAAATAAGAACTGACATATTAATAGATAGTCCTGTTACAGTAGCTGTGTATAAAGCTCTTTTAGATCAATTAGCCGATGGTTATTATGCAGCAGTTAAGAATAATCAGAGTGCATTAATTGCCTATTGCCAAGGAAAACCCGCTGATTGTATTAATTTAAAAGGTGACTATAGTCAATTTATTAATAATGGCATAGATCCTTCAGTATGTGACTCTGGACAAAGTAGTTGTATCGGAGGAGGTGATGGCAACGGCCCTGGTACCTTTCCATCTTGCTTAGTGCAAATGATGGTATGCACAGGTGGTGGTTGTAATTACTACACACAACCTTGTTTATAGTGTCGTTTAATAAGGAGTAATAAATGTTTTATATCGCACTTATGATTATGTTGGTAGTGCTTGCTGGTGTTAGTTATAAACAAAGGGAAGCTAATTTTTTAAAGTTTAATATAATTATAATATTAATTTCTTTTTCTATCTTTTACTTATTCGATCTTATTTATAATAACGTTTTTTATCAACCAGAATATGGTGAGGGAGCTCCCATGTCTATTGTAGCAGTTATAATATTAACCTTAATTGCTTGGTTGTGGTCTGCGTTGATAAAACTATTTTCGAGTAAGTTATTTCATAAATAGTTGTGTTTATATAAAAAATACCAGCTCAATTTGAGCTGATATTTTTTATATACTTATTTTTAGTTATTTTATAAGTGCTTATGAACTCGGGCAATAGTTTCATCATTTCGTAGCGTTAAAATTTCAACACCATTTTCAGTCACTAATAAAGTATGTTCCCACTGCGCTGACAAACTACGGTCGCGTGTTACTACAGTCCAATCATCTTTAAGAAGCTTACATTGACGTTTACCCGCATTCACCATAGGTTCAATAGTTAAACACATACCTGCTTTTAAGGCTTCACCAGTAC
This sequence comes from Pseudoalteromonas sp. S558, assembly GCF_005886635.1. Taxonomy (NCBI): domain Bacteria; kingdom Pseudomonadati; phylum Pseudomonadota; class Gammaproteobacteria; order Alteromonadales; family Pseudoalteromonadaceae; genus Pseudoalteromonas; species Pseudoalteromonas sp. S558. Next base: position 29,188 of record NZ_PNDU01000038.1, read on the forward strand.
CGGCTTTGCCGTAATGCATTATTTGTGGTTCTTCATGAAATCCTGCGCCAATACCGTGGCCACAATATTCACGGACAATTGAGTAATTAAAGCTCTCTGCATATTTTTGAATTGCTTCGCCAATATCACCTAAACGCACACCTGGTTTTACCATTTTAATTGCCAGATATAAGCTTTCTTGGGTTACTTCTGCAAGACGTTTGCCTTGAATGTTGGGTGTACCAACGTGGAACATTTTAGATGTATCGCCGTGGTAGCCATCTTTAATGACTGTTACGTCAATATTTACGCTATCGCCATCTTTTAATGCTTTGTCATTTGGAATTCCGTGACAAATAACATGATTAACTGACGTACAAACTGATCTTGGAAAGCCATGATAATTTAATGGAGCAGGGATTGCTTGTTGCACATTAACAATATAATCATGACAAATTGTATTTAGCTCATCGGTGGTAATTCCTGGCACTACATGTGGGCCGATCATTTCGAGTACATCGGCTGCTAAGCGCCCAGCTACACGCATTTTCTCTATTTCTTCAGGGGTCTTGATAATAGCGCTCATTGAGGCTCCAAAGTTGAGTTTTTAACATTTATCGCTGCATAATTTTTGCACGCGATGTTGAGTATTTGTTTTTAATATGGTATAAAGCGCGCCGTCTTTTTACAAATAAATTCTTAAATGATTTTTTGTATTTAAGGCAAACACAATTTGATTTTAACACACACACGTATCGTCACATACACTTGGGTGCATTTGAAGTTTAATTACTTCGGTGTTGGTGCTATGGGATATGTGGAGGCCTAACCCTAAACAACTATAGAGGATCTATAAAATGGCAAACGTTTCAATGCGCGATATGCTTCAAGCTGGTGTTCACTTTGGTCACCAAGCACGTTACTGGAACCCTAAGATGAAGCCTTTCATCTTCGGCACACGTAACCGTGTACATATCATCAACCTTGAGCAAACTGTACCAATGTTCAACAACGCACTTAAGTTTTTAACTGGTGCTGCAGCAAACAAAGGTAAAGTTCTTTTCGTTGGTACTAAGCGCGCAGCAAGCGAAGCAGTTAAAGAAGCAGCTATCGCGAGCGACCAGTATTACGTAAATCACCGTTGGTTAGGTGGTATGTTGACTAACTGGAAAACAGTTCGTCAATCAATCAAGCGTCTTAAAGACCTTGAAATCCAAAGCCAAGACGGAACTTTCGAGAAATTAACTAAGAAAGAAACGTTAATGCTTAACCGCGAAATGGACAAGCTTGAAAAAAGCCTTGGTGGTATCAAAAACATGGGCGGTCTTCCAGACGCGCTTTTCGTTATCGATGCTGATCACGAGCACATTGCTATCCGTGAAGCTAACAACCTAGGTATTCCAGTTGTTGCAATCGTTGATACTAACTCTAACCCAGACGGTGTTGATTTCATCGTACCTGGTAACGATGATGCTATCCGTGCAGTAAGCCTTTACACAAGTGCTGTTGCTACTGCTATCACTGAAGGCCGCGAGAATAACATCGTTGCTCAAGCTGAGAAAGACGACTTCGTAGAAGCTGAGTAATTAGCTGTCATCAAGTCTTCATCTTTTTAAGGTGAAGACTTGCTATTCTTGTAGAGCGGGTAACCCGCTTATCTAAACCAGAATTCAGATTTGAGGATTTACTAATGGCTGTAACTACTGCCCTAGTTAAAGAATTACGCGAGCGCACAGGCGCTGGCATGATGGATTGTAAAAAAGCGTTGACTGAAACTGATGGCGACATCGAGTTAGCGATTGAAAATATGCGTAAAAGTGGCGCTGCTAAAGCTGCTAAAAAAGCAGGTAACATTGCTGCTGAAGGTACTATCATCATCAAGCAAAACGCGGGTGTTGCAGTACTAGTAGAAGTTAACTGTCAAACTGACTTCGTTGCAAAAGACGTAAGCTTCTTAGCATTTGCTAATAAAGTTGCTGACGCTGCAATTGCTGACACTATCTCTATCGAAGACTTACAAGCTAAGTTTGAAGAAGACCGTGTTGAGCTAGTGACTAAAATTGGTGAAAACATCAATGTACGTCGTCTACAGTACGTAACAGGTGAAAACCTAGTTGAGTACCGTCATGGCGATCGTATCGGTGTTGTTGTTGCAGGTGTTGCTGATGAAGAAACACTTAAGCACGTTGCAATGCACGTTGCTGCATCTAGCCCTGAATACTTAACACCTTCAGATGTTCCAGCTGATGTTGTTGAAAAAGAAAAGCAAGTACAAATCGAAATCGCGATGAACGAAGGCAAGCCTGCTGAAATCGCTGAGAAGATGGTTGTTGGTCGTATGAAGAAATTTACTGGTGAGGTTTCTCTTACTGGTCAAGCTTTCATCATGGAACCTAAAAAATCTGTTGGCGATATTCTTAAAGAGAAAAACGCAACAGTTACTAGCTTCGTACGTGTAGAAGTTGGTGAAGGTATCGAGAAGAAAGAAGAAGATTTTGCTGCTGAAGTTGCTGCTCAAATTGCTGCTGCTAAAGCTAAGTAAGATTACTATTTGTGATGCAAAAGGAAATTAGATGCAATTAAAGTACTATTTGGTTTTGCTTCACAGCTAGAAATTCTTTAAAATAACCGCGCTTTTATGTTTAACATAAGCGCGGTTATTTTTTATCCATAATTCAATAAAAGTTGGCCCCAATACTATGACTATCAATCGCAAACCTATTTTTAGACGTGTTCTTCTTAAATTAAGTGGTGAAGCTTTAATGGGAGACGAAGGCTTCGGCATCGACCCTAAAGTTTTAGACCGTATGGCACAAGAGATTAAAGAGCTAGTAGAACTCGACGTAGAAGTGGGTTTAGTGATAGGCGGTGGTAACTTTTTACGTGGTGGTTCACTGGCCGAAGCCGGTATGAATCGTGTCGTTGGCGACCATATGGGTATGCTTGCGACGGTTATGAATGGCCTTGCAATGCGTGATGCGCTACACCGTGCATTTGTAAATTGTCGTTTAATGTCGGCTATTCCGCTTAATGGTGTGTGTGATGCATACAATTGGGCAGAAGCAATTAGCTTGTTAAAAACGGGCCGTGTTGTTATTTTTGCAGCAGGTACGGGTAATCCGTTTTTCACGACTGACTCAGCTGCGTGCTTACGTGGTATAGAAATTGAAGCCGATACCGTAATCAAAGCAACTAAAGTAGATGGTGTTTACAGTGATGATCCTGTTAAAAACCCAGAAGCAACGCTTTATCGCCACCTAAGCTACAATGAAATTATTGAAAAAGAATTAAAAGTTATGGATTTAGCGGCATTTACTTTGGCCCGCGATCACAATATGCCATTGAGCGTATTTAACATGAATAAATCAGGCGCGTTAAAACGCGTAATTATGGGTGAAGAAGAGGGAACCCTTATTTCTTCACAAGCCTCAGATGAAATAATCAAATAATTAGGATTAAACCGTGATTAACGATATTCAAAAAGACGCGCAAGCGCGCATGCAAAAAAGTGTAACTGCACTAGGTAGCCAATTATCTAAAATTCGTACTGGCCGTGCACATCCAGCTATCTTAGATGGCATTATGGTGTCGTACTACGGTGCACCAACGCCTTTAAACCAAGTTGCTAATGTAACAATTGAAGACTCTCGCACACTGGCTATTGGTGTGTTTGATAAGTCTTTAGCGCAAGCTGTTGAAAAAGCGATTATGGCGTCTGACTTAGGCTTAAACCCTATGTCAGCAGGTACTGTTATTCGTGTACCACTTCCTCCACTGACCGAGGAACGTCGTAAAGACTTAATCAAAATTGTACGCGCTGAAGTTGAAGGCGGTCGTGTTGCTGTTCGTAATATTCGTCGCGATGCTAATGGCGATGTAAAAGCGTTATTAAAAGATAAAGACATATCAGAAGATGAAGCGCGTCAATCAGATGATGCGATTCAAAAACTTACTGATAAGTTTATTAAAGAAATGGATACGCTATTAGCTGCCAAAGAAACAGAATTGATGGAAATCTAAGCAACTAAAATTATTAGTTTTGAAACGCCGTCTGGGGTATACTAGGCGGCGTTTTTTTATGGAATACTCGATATTTATGGCTCTAGACGCTGATACAATTTCACAGCAATGTTTACCTAAACACGTTGCCATCATCATGGATGGAAATGGACGTTGGGCACAAGCTAGAAACAGACCTCGTGTATATGGGCATAAAAAAGGTGTGGACGCTGTGCGTCAATCAGTTCAGTTTTGTACTAAATTAGGGATACAATCGTTAACCTTATTTGCTTTTAGTAGTGAAAACTGGCGCCGCCCTGAAGACGAAGTGAATACTTTGATGGAGCTCTTTTTGTTTGTTTTAACAAAAGAAGTGAAAAAGCTTCATAAAAATAATGTAAAACTAATCATTATTGGAGACTTATCACGATTCTCGGAGAGCTTGCGTAGTAAAGTATATTCTGCACAAGAGCTGACAGAGAACAATACGGGGTTGTGTTTAAATGTAGCAGCTAACTATGGTGGTCGTTGGGATATGGCTAACGCTGCGAAACAACTTGCTTTGCAAGTGGCAAAAGGCGAGCTCAATGCAAACGATATTACCGAAGAGCGTTTAGCGCAGCATATGAGCATGGCAGATCAGGCTGAACCTGATTTACTCATTCGTACAGGTGGCGATGTTCGTATTAGTAACTTTTTACTATGGCAAGCAGCTTACGCCGAACTTTACTTTACCGACACACTTTGGCCTGATTTTAATGAAGCAGCATTTGCTGAAGCCATTGCATGTTACGTTGCCAGAGAGCGACGTTTTGGTTGTACGGGCGAACAAATAAAACAATTACTCGCTCAAAACTAAAAGAATAAGGGTCACATTTTGTTAAAACAACGAATTTTAACCTCACTCGTGCTAGCACCTTTAGCACTGGCTTTGGTTTTTTATACACCGCTTACGTTATTTAGTTATTTTGCTGGTGCAATCGTGTTATTGGGAGCATGGGAATGGTCTGCTTTTATGGGCTTATGCGGTAAGCTTAAAAGAGGCGCGTTTGTTATTTTAGTTGGTGTGTTACTCGCACTGCTTAATTTACATTGGCCAATAGATGCATTATGGCAAAATGGTAAACTTGTTGGGGATGCAAATTATGTATTTACACTGGCATTTGCTTGGTGGATTGTTGCTAGCTATTTAGTATGGCGTTACCCATCGATGGCTAAAGCGTGGAATGAAGGCTTAGTTATGCGCGGCATTGCTGGCTTATTGACGCTTGTCCCATTGTGGCTTGCACTTAACACATTACGTAGCGCGCAATATGCAGAGTCGACTCATTTTGGCTCCATGCTTATTTTAGTTGTGTTAGGAATTGTATGGAGTGCTGATGTAGGTGCATACTTTACAGGTAAGAGCTTCGGTAAGCATAAATTAATGCCTAAAGTAAGCCCAAACAAAACAATTGAAGGGTTAGCAGGCGGTGTTGTTGCATCAATTATATTTGTATTAATATTTTGCCATTTTACTGATGTTGATTTAGTTGTTTGGCCTGTGTATGCGATTATGACTGCATTTATAGCTTTATTTTCTGCAGTTGGTGACTTGCTTGAAAGCATGTTTAAACGCGAAGCGGGCCTTAAAGACAGTGGCAGCTGCTTACCTGGGCATGGTGGTATTTTAGACCGAATTGATAGCTTAACGGCTGCGGCTCCAATGTTTGTGATGTGCTACGCGTGGACACTGAGTTTATGAGCCATAGGCAATTACTGGTTATTTTAGGCGCCACGGGTTCAATTGGTTTAAGTACACTTGATGTCGTATCGCGAAATAAAGAGTTATATGATGTGTTTGCCTTAACTGCAGGGCAAAACGCAAAAAAAATGGCTGAGTTGTGTATTGAACATCAGCCTATGTATGCAATTATGGCAACGCAGCAAGCCGCTGAGCAGTTATCTTCATACTTAGCTAATACTCAGTGTCAAACTTTGGTAATGCACTCAGTTCAAGCAATGAGCGATTTATGTGCTCATCCTGATGTTGATATTGTTATGTCGGCAATTGTTGGTGCTGCGGGCTTAATGCCTACATTGAGTGCCGTTGAGGCGGGTAAAAAAGTGTTGCTTGCTAATAAAGAATCATTAGTTATGTCTGGTCAGTTGTTTATCGATAAAGTTAAACAGCACAAAGCCACTTTGCTGCCAATCGATAGTGAACATAATGCAATTTTTCAATGTCTTCCTGCTTCATTACAAAATGCCAAAGGCGATCAACATTTACAACAGCACGGCGTAAGTAAAATTTTGCTTACCGGCTCTGGTGGCCCGTTTTTAACTCGTGATATCAATACCCTTAAAAATGTCACTGTGAATGAAGCGGTAGCGCATCCTAATTGGTCTATGGGTCAAAAAATATCAGTTGATTCAGCCACTATGATGAACAAAGGCTTAGAGTTTATTGAAGCCAAATGGCTGTTTAATTGTGATGCAAACGATATTGATGTGGTTATCCACCCGCAAAGTATTATTCACTCAATGGTGCAATATCACGATGGTTCTATTTTAGCGCAAATGGGTAACCCAGACATGCGTACACCCATAGCGCATGCGCTAGCATACCCTGAGCGAATTGATGCAGGCGTTAAGCCGTTAGACTTTTCTGATATTTGTGATTTTTCGTTTACTAAACCTGATTTTACTCGTTACCCGAATTTACAGTTGGCGATTGATGCGTGTAGTTCAGGTCAAGGGGCAACCACAACCGTTAATGCAGCAAATGAGATTGCTGTAGATGCATTTTTAAACGGTAAAATTGGCTTTACCGATATATACACAATAAATGCAAAGACGCTCGACGCTGCAACGTATACCAATGTGCAAAGCCTAGATGAAATTCTAGAGTGCGATAAGTTAGCGCGCATTAGCGCTTTAGAGTTTATAACAACAGTGGCGCATTAATATGTTTGATTTTTTTTGGAATCTCGGCTCATTTATTCTCGCTCTCGGTATTTTAGTTACAGTGCATGAGTATGGTCATTTTTGGGTGGCGCGTAAGGCGGGTGTTAAAGTACTGCGTTTTTCTATTGGTTTTGGAAAGCCCTTATTGAAATGGCGCGATAAATACGATACTGAATATGTAATTGCCGCTATTCCATTGGGTGGTTATGTAAAGATGCTAGATGAGCGCGTTGATGAAGTAGCGCAGAGTCAACGGCATTTATCTTTTAATGCAAAATCGGTTCAGGCGCGTATCGCTATCGTTGCCGCAGGTCCTATGGCTAACTTCTTGTTTGCTATTTTTGCACTAGCTGTGATGTATATGGTGGGTGTGCAATCCGTTAAGCCTGTTGTTGGCAGTGTTACTCAAGGCAGTCGCGCAGAGCAAGCGGGCATAATGCCAAGCCAGCAAATTATTAAAATTGGTGATAATGATATAGCAACATGGCAAGACGCCACATTTGCATTGATGTCTAGCTTAGGTGGGCAAAGTGTTGAGGTAACGGTTCGAGATGAAAACCTTCAACCAAGAGTTAAAACGCTTAATTTAGATGGTTGGAAATTAGATCAACAAGATGTGCCACCGTTAAGCTCACTGGGCATAGTGCCCTTTAGGCCACAAGCAACACTAACGATAGCGGCAGTGACTAAAAATTCAGCGGCAGAACATGCAAATTTGCAGGTTAACGATACAATATTGGCTGTAAATGGCGAAACAATAAGCAATTGGCAGCAATTAGTTAATCTTATTACGCAATCGGCTAACAAATCTTTACAATTTAGTGTAAAAAGACAAGATAGTATAAAAGTAATAGCTGTAACGCCTCAAGCTCGTATTGATAATAACGGCATGGAACAAGGTTTTTTAGGTGTAGCCCCAGTCGTTCAGCAATGGCCTGATGGTTACGTAGAGACTAGACAGTACGGTCCACTCGATAGTATTGTTCGCGGCACACAAGAAACATGGCGTTTGATTACCCTTAGCTTTGACATGATAGGTAATTTAATTACAGGTCAGGTTTCGGTTAAAAACTTAAGTGGTCCGGTGGGTATTGCAGTAGGCGCAGGAACTAGCGTAAGCTATGGTTTAGTTGCCTTTTTGAGCTTTTTGGCACTGATAAGCGTTAACTTGGGTGTATTCAATTTATTACCCCTGCCAGTGCTTGATGGTGGACACTTAATGTATTACATAATTGAACTTTTACGTAAAAAGCCAGTCTCTGAAAAGACACAAGAGTTTGGTTTTAAAGTGGGTGCTTTATTGCTCATTTTTCTAACATGTTTCGCTTTGTTCAATGATGTATCGCGTTTGTAGTTGCAACGTGACCAATTACTAATTAGAACTCGATTGTAAAATATCTCTAAGTAGAGGTGTTGAGCGGTAATACAGTTGTATAGGATAAAGATAATAAAATGGCTATAAAAAAACATTTGGCAATGACAAGTTTATTAGGGGCAAGTTTTGCAGCCCTAGGCCAAAACTCCTTTATTGTTGAAGATCTAAAAGTTGAAGGTTTACAGCGTGTAGCACTGGGTGCTGCGTTAACGCATATTCCTATCAATGTGGGCGATAATGTAGATGACTATACGATTTCAAAAACAATAAAGTCACTTTATCGCTCAGGACACTTTGATAATATAAAAGCGCTTCGCGATGGCAATAACGTTGTTTTTAAAGTAACTGAACGTCCAACTATTAGCTTTATAGAATTTGAAGGCAATAAAGATATAAAAGATGAGCAGCTTAATGAGTCGTTAGGCCAGCAAGATATTCGCCAAGGTGAACCCCTAGATCAGACAGTTATAGATAATATTGAAAAAGGCCTAGTTGAGTTTTTCCACAGTATCGGTAAATACAACGCTAAAGTTGATATTAGCGTGACTAAATTGCCACGTAACCGCGTTAAACTTAAATTAGAGTTTGATGAGGGTGATGCGGCATCTATTCGCCAAATTAACCTAGTGGGTAATGAACTTTTTTCAAATGAAGATCTGCTTAAACTTGCTGAGTCTCAGCAAGATTTGCCTTGGTGGCAGTTTATGGGTAGCGATCGTTACCAAAAGCAAACAGTTGAAGGCGATCTAGAAAAAATTCGCAGTTTTTATTTAGACCGTGGGTATCTTCGTTTTAATATTGACTCAACACAAGTGTCTGTGAGTCCGGAGCGTGAGTCTGTTTACGTTACAGCCAATTTAACGGAAGGTGTTAAATATAAAGTCAAAGGTTTTGATTTTATAGGCGATTTACTTGGTCGTGAAGATTTAATTAAAAGTGTAATTCCACTCAGAGCTGGAGAGTTATATAACGGCTCTGTTGTTACGTCTTCTGAAGAGTTCATTAAGAGTTATTTAGCACGATTTGGTTATGCTAATGCTGAAGTTCGTACAATCCCTGAAATTGATGACGAAAAGCAAGAAGTACAGTTAACACTGTCTGTTAATCCAGGTAAACGTGTATATGTGCGCCGAATCATTGTAGGTGGTAATCAAAATACATCAGATGAAGTGTTGCGCCGTGAAATGACTCAACTAGAAGGTGCTTGGTTATCTAATCAAAACCTAGAACGTTCAAAGTTACAAATTCAGCGTTTAGCCTACATGGAAAAAGTTGACTTTAATGTAGTGCCAGTGCCAGGTGTTGACGACCAAGTTGACGTTGACTTTACTGTTAAAGAGCAGTCGGCAGGTAGCTTTAACGCAGGTCTTGCTTATGGTTCTTACCAAGGGCTACAATTTAATATTGGCGTGACAGAATCTAACTTTTTAGGTACTGGTAACCAAATTGGTTTTAATATAAATACTTCTAAGGGCTCTGAACGCGTAAGTGTATCTTATACAGACCCATACTTTACGCCTGATGGTGTATCGCAAGGTAGTAGTATTTTTTATAGTAACTATGATGCAAGTGCATTTAGCCTTATTGATTATAAATCAAAAAGCTACGGGCTTGGTACAAATATAGGTTTCCCAATTGATGCGATTAATCGTATTAATTTTGGGGTGCGTTGGATACAAGAAGAACTGTCGGATATTGCTGAATATGAGCAAACACGAGTACTTCGTGAAACCTTCATAGATAAAGATAACCCAGATAAGGGTTTCGACTTTACTAAATATGAGTTAAGCGTAGGTTGGTCTCGTGTTACTGTAAATCGTGGTTTATTTCCAACTGCGGGCTCGCGCCAAACCTTGAATCTAACAGCAACAACGCCTAACTCAGATCTTCAATATTTTAAATTGAACTATGATTCGCGTTTTTACTGGCCAATTTCAAATGATCACCGCTGGGTGTTTTCAACACGTGCCGCGCTTGGTTATGGTAATGGCTATGGTTCAACAAACGGGTTCGATCAAACGTTGCCGTTTCAAGAGTATTTCCGCATTACTGAAATGGAATTACGAGGTTTTGACCGAAATACAATCTTACCCCGTGCAGTATCTCGTAGACCACTATCGATTCCAGGTACACCGGATCCTGATGGCGTTACAACTGGTACTATAGGCGGCGCATCTGAGTTTGATGTATTATCAGCTCAAGGTCGAATAGGTGGTAATGCTAAAGCAGTGGCTGGTATGGAATTAATTGTTCCTACACCGTTTTTAGATGAGGATAACACGAGCTCAGTTCGTACGAGTTTCTTTGTTGACGCTGCAAACGTATGGGATACAGAGTTTAACGTCGATCGTTTTCAAAATTTAGAAGTTGATCAGCGTGCTAAGCTAGATGATTATTCAGATCCGATGCGTTTTAGGATTTCAACCGGTTTATCACTACAGTGGATCTCCCCAATGGGTCCAATGCTGATTAGTTTTGCGTATCCATTGCAAAAAGAAGAAGATGACGATACAAAAACAATTAGTTTTAATATTAGTAATACTTTCTAAAGGAGTTTTTTATGACTAAATTATTTAAATCTACAGCAGTAGCTGTTTTAGCAACGTTAATGATGGGTACTTCTGCAAGTGCACTAGCACATAAAGTAGGCATAGTGGATATGCAAGAAATCTACAAGCAGCTTCCTCAGATGGCTAAAATTGAACAATCATTACAATCAGAGTTTGCAGAGCGTCGTCAAGAGCTTGAAAAACTACAAGGCGATATTCGTTTTGAAGCCGAGAAGTTTAAGCGCGAAAGTACAACGATGAGCCAAGCTCAAAAAGATACACTGCGTGATAAAATTCAAGGCATGCAAAAAAACCTTGCCGAAAAAGGTCGTCCTTTAGAGCAAGAAATAAAAACACGCCAAAACCAAGAACTGGCGAAAGTTCAAGGTTTAATTATTACAACGATTGAAGAAATTGCTAAAGATGGCGACTTTGATGAAGTTAAAGTAAAAGACACAACTATTTACTTTAATCCTAAAAAAGTAACTGATTTATCTGATAAAGTTGTAGCAGCTGTTAGCAAGAAATAATCACTCTATGCAAAATTATACGCTTTCGCAAATCGCGAAACTTCTAAGCGCCGAACTTCAGGGTGATGGCGCTTTAGAAATAAAAAAAATAGCGACACTTGCAAATGCCCGTACTGGGCATATTGCATTTTTAGCGAACTCAAAGTACCGCCCACAACTGCAAACAACCCAAGCCAGTGCTGTGATTGTAAGTGAAGCCGATGCGCCATATTTTAATGGCAATAAAATCATTGTCGCGAACCCTTATGTTAGCTATGCAAAACTAGCGCAACTAATTGATACAACGCCACGTTCGGCATCTACGGGTATTCATGCTAGTGCTGTTATTCACCCAACGGCTGTAATAAGTCCAAGTGCTGCTATTGGTGCTAATGCCGTAGTTGAAGCTGATGCCGTTATTGGCGATAACGCACAGATTGGTCCGAATAGTTTTATAGGCGAACGTGTTAAAATAGGTTCAGGTACTAAGCTTTGGCCTAGTGTGACTATTTATCATGACGTTGAAATTGGTTCGGATTGTTTGTTTCAAGCAAATAGTGTTGTGGGTAGTGACGGATTTGGTTATGCAAACGAGCGAGGGCAGTGGATAAAGATACCTCAGCTTGGATCGGTTATTATAGGCAACAAGGTTGAAATTGGTGCAAGTACCACGATTGACCGGGGGGCACTCGATGACACCATAATTCATAGCAATGTTATTATCGATAACCAATGTCAAATAGCACACAACGTTGAAGTTAATTCAGGCACAGCAATCGCTGGCTGCACCGTACTTGCAGGAAGTGTAACCATTGGTAAAAATTGCCAGATTGGTGGCATGGTTGCAATTAATGGTCACATGTCTGTATGTGATGGTGTTATAATTACCGGCATGAGTATGGTGACAAAATCAATCACCGAACCAGGTATTTACTCATCTGGTATGCCCCATACAACTAACAAAGAATGGCGAAAGTCTATTGCTCATTTGCGAAATCTTTCAGACATGAAGTCACGTCTTAAAGCGCTCGAAGCACTGACTAAGTCATAAACGTTGAACACTAATAAGGATGCTATTTTGGCAAACGAATTAAATAGCCTTGATATTCAAGAAATTTTAGCTTTATTACCGCACCGTTACCCGATGCTACTAATTGACCGTGTTATTGATTTTACACCAGGTAAATCTTTGCATGCTATTAAAAATGTTTCTATAAACGAACCTATTTTTACTGGGCACTTTCCAAACCAGCCTATTTTTCCAGGTGTGTTAATTTTAGAAGCAATGGCACAAGCAACAGGTTTACTTGGTTTTAAAACAGTTGAAAACCGTAGCGAAAATGAGCTTTACTTATTTGCTGCTGTAGACAATGCCCGTTTTAAGCAGCCGGTGATCCCAGGCGACACTATGCACCTTCATGTTGAGTTTTTAAAAGAGCGCCGCAATATTTGGAAATTCGCCGCTCAAGCAAAAGTCGATGGCAAATTAGTATGTAGTGCCGAAATTATGTGTGCTAGAAGAGAGTTTTAATTGTGATCCATTCTACAGCAATAATCGAACCTGGCGCGAAACTAGGCAACAATGTCTCAGTTGGCCCATATAGTTATATTGGCAATGATGTTGTTATCGGTGATAACTGTATTATTGAGTCTCACGTTGTTGTGAAAGGGCCATCGACGATTGGCTCTGGCAATCATATTTTTCAATTTGCGTCTGTAGGCGAAGCCTGCCAAGACAAAAAATACAACAACGAGCCAACCACATTGATCATGGGTGATAACAACGTTATCCGTGAATGTGCCACAATTCACCGTGGAACAATTCAAGATCAAGGCGTTACTAAAATTGGTAGTAATAACTTATTTATGGCTTATACACACGTTGCACATGACGCAGTAATTGGCGATAACGTAATTTTTGCTAACAACGCAAGTGTGGCCGGTCATGTACACGTAGGCGACTGGGTTATCTTAGGTGGTAATTCGGGAGTTCATCAGTTTTGTAAAATTGGTGCACATGCCTTTATTGGTATGTATTCAGGTGTTAACAAAGATGTACCACCTTTTGTTACTACCATTGGTATGCCAGCAGGCCCTGCCGCTATCAATAAAGAAGGCATGAAACGTCGTGGTTTCGAAAGTGATGAAATTATGGCTGTACGCCGTGCATACAAGGCATTTTATCGTAAGAGCTTAGGTGCAGACGAAGCGATTGAGTCTCTCACGGAAGATGCCGCAAAGTATCCAGCAGTGCAGTTGATGATCGATTTTGTAAAAAGCTCAGAGCGCGGCATTGTAAGATAATTAGCGAGTTTGCTTTAAGCATTAAAAAACCACCCTAGATGATAAATCGAAGGTGGTTTTTTATTGTCCAGCGTTTAAAACCGGGTAGTTAGCGCAACATAGTCGGGATAAGTGCTACAGAGCTCTTTATGAGAGCCTTGCGCGACTACTTTACCGCCTTCTAACCATACAACATTATCCATTTGAGCAAGAAGGGCAGGATCGTGCGTAATCGTCAGCACGCTCGCGTTATTCATAACATGCATTATTGCTTGCATTACCCCTTGCTTAGATTGATTATCAAGACCTTCTGTTGGTTCATCAAGAACTAAAATAGCAGGGTTTTTAAGTAATGCTTGGGCAATGGCTATACGCCTAGATTGACCTTGCGACACGTTACGCCCGCCAGTGCCTAATCGTGTTTTTAAACCTTCTTTTAGCTCATTAAACCATGGGCTCAACTGAGCTAATGCGAGCGCTTCAATCATTTGCTCTTTGGTTGCATTTGGCGCGGCATAACGTAAGTTTTCACTTAATGTGCCATCAAAAATATGGTGCTGCTGGGCGAGTATATTTATAACATTTGCGCGTATATCATTATTTAACGAATGTAAGTCAACAACGCTATTTTGATTGTTTAGCGTTATGCTGCCTTGTTGCAAAGGCCATAAACCAGTAAGTAAATTTACAAGCGTCGTTTTACCGCTGCCGCTTCTACCTACAATTGCTATTTTTTGCTGGGGCTTTAGTTCAAAACTGATATTAGTTAGCGCTGTTTGTTCACCATATCGGTAGCTAATATTGTTAAGTAGCAATGTGTGATTTTGCGCATTAAAGCTTTCATCTACCTCTATAATTGTACTTTCAATTTGCGAGTTAGCGGCTTTATCTTCAAGTGTAAACAATCGCTCTGCTGCTTTTAAAACACTTGGAAGCTCTATAAACGCGTTAGGTAGTAGCAATACGCTTTCAAAGCTTGCCAGTACAAACAAACTTAACATAGCAAGCTCTACATTTACCATACTGTTGGCGTAAACCAGCGGCACTATGGTTACTATGCTAGCAAGCATGGCTAATTGAACAACCAACAAGCTCAACCCATCTGAGTTTGCCAGTACTTTGTGGCGAATAAATAATTGCTGATTGTACTGCTCGCTTAATTCGTCGCACTTATTAAGCTGCTGTGAACGGGCTTGATAAATACTTAGTTCTCTAAGTCCTGTGAGTGTATCTGAAAGCTCAGAGCGAAGTTGTGCACTAAGTTGTGTTTCTTTATGGCTGTTTTTAGTGAGCTTTGCGCTGAGCAGGGCAGGTATAACCACACCAATAAGCACAATACCAGTAAAGCAAATAAGGGCGACGTTGCCATTATAGGCCGACATAAACAGCATGATAATTGGCACACTTAAAAGAGCGACCAGCATAGGCAGTAAAACGTTTAAATAAAACTTGTCGAGTGCGTCTACATCATTTTGTAATCGGTTAACTAAATCAGCGCTGCGGCTCATTGCTAAATCAACATTGTTAAGCTTACTTAACGTTGCAAATACATTAGTACGTATTTCACTTAGTAATAAAAACGTGGCGTTATGAGTAACCAAACGTTCGCCATAGCGCGATGCAGTTCGCACAATAGCTAAAAACCGAATCGTGCCGGCAGGGGTAAAGTAATTCATTTGTACGCCCGCAATACCAGCAGCCGCCATTGATGCTAAAAACCAGCCTGATATAGCCAACAAGCCCACATTAGCTAATACCGTAATCGTCGCTAAAAATGTACCTAATAGCATAGCTTTGTAATGAGGAGCACAAAGCTTTAATAAGCGAATAAAATTAGTCATGCGCCACCCCTTGTTTAGCCGTTTTTAATAAATCAGCAAAAGCACCATTTTGCGCTGCAAGTGTTTCAAAATGCCCTTGCTCTGCTATTTTTCCATCGTGCATAACAATGATATTGCTGGCATGTTTTACGGTATTTAATCGATGAGCAATAACTAGCACTAAGTTGTTTTTAGCGTATTCATTAATAGCATTTTGAATGAGTAGCTCTGTTTGGCTATCAAGGTGCGCTGTAGGCTCATCAAGCACTAAGACTGGTGCTCGTTTTATAAATGCGCGAGCCAGTGCGATACGTTGCTTTTGTCCGCCAGAAAGCCCTTCGCCTTGCTCACCTATCAGTGTGTTAAAACCATCTGGTAGGGTATTTATAAATTCAAGCACACCAGCTTGCTTTGCTGCATGTTCAAGCTCTTGCTGTGTGGCAGTTGGTTTGGCCAATTTAATGTTGGCAGCAATGGTGTCGTAAAACAGCGTCGCTTTTTGTGGTATCCATGCAATGTTATTTTGCAGGTAAGTAATATCGGTTGTACTTAAACTCTGCCCATTAATAGATAGATGGTTAATCACCTCAGGGTGAAACCCTAATAGGCAATCAAACAACGTACTTTTACCTGATCCACTACTGCCCACAACTGCAATTAAGCCTTTATTTGGCAATGTTAAATTTATATTTTTAATCCCTTCGTTACTATCTGGGTATATAAAATTAAGGTCGGTAATACTTATTGAGTTAATTGTATTTAAAGTTAAATTGTTTTCAGGCTTGGTTGTAGTTACTGATGTATTTTCGTCACTTGGTAGTGGGGCATTTAAAATCGCAACCATGTCGGCCGCCGCACTAATACCTTGTAAGCGTGCATGATAATGACTACCTAGCTGGCGCAGTGGTAAATAAAATTCAGGCGCTAAAAGTAGCACCACAAAGCCAGTAGCAAAATCAAGAGTGCCAAAAAATAATCTAAAACCAATAATTACAGCAACCAGTGCCACGCTAATGGTGGCTAAAAACTCAAGTGCAAACGATGATAAAAACGCGATTTTTAAAACATCGAGTGTCGCGTGTCTAAAATCATCTGAAATTTTAGCTATTTGCTTAAGCTCGGTACGTGTTGCATTAAATAGCTTGAGTTGAGTTAAACCTTGTACGCGGTCAAAAAAGTAATTGCCGAGTACAGCAAGTTGCTTCCAGCGTTTTTGGTTTAAAGCTTCGGCTTTAGAGCCTACTAAAATCATGAAAAAAGGAATGAGCGGGGCGGTTAAAAAAAATATCAGCCCAGCTTTATAATCTGTCGGAAAAATAACAACCAATATTGCCAGCGGAATAAGCGCACTGTAAGCAACACCGGGTAAGTATTTAGCATAATAGTCGTGGAGTGCTTCTACGCCATTATGTAGGGTATTTAATGTAGCACCTTGGCCGTGTTGTTCTATATAGCTTGGCCCAAGTAAACTGAGCTTATTTAGAAGTGTTTGGCGCATAGCCGATTTTATTTTAAGTGCAGCAAATGCACTCAAACGTTCACTTAGCGCCAAAAACACTGCGCGTAATAAAATAATACCTGCTAAGGGCCATAGTAAATAAGTAACTTGGGCTAAGTTATTACCTTCAAACATAACGTTGTGAATAGTTTGCGCAAGTAAATAAGCACCTGCAATCATTAGTAATGCGTTAAAAGTACCCAATGCAATGCTTAACTTTAACCACACAGCAGCGGGTTTACTTTGACGCTTTAAAAAAGCGCGCAGTGATTGCTGCTGCGCGCGATCTGGTTGGGGGTTAGTCGTCATCTTTTGTGTTGTTAACATCATTTAATAAATCATGCATGTCTTGTTCATCATCAGCAATGCTGTTTTTATTTTGCTGAAACTCGTACCACATTACATTTATAACACCTAAGGTACAGGCTAAAAGCACACCTAAAATCCAAGCGAAATACCACATAGTTTAGTCTCCTTAATAGCTACCGTGAGTGTTATTTTCAATTTCTTCAACCGTTACTCTGCGCCACATTTTTACGTAACACCAAGTGGTATAGGTCAAAATAAGTGGTACAAAAATACACACTGCAACAAACATTACATTGAGCGTTTTATGGCTCGATACCGCATCCCAAATTGTTAAGCTAATATTTGGATTATTGCTTGATGGCATAATAAATGGGAACAGTGATACACCCGCCGTCATAATTACGCCAATTAACATTAAGCTTGTTGAAATAAGCCCAAGTGCAGGTTTGTTCAATTTAGAAAACACAAGTGCACTTAATGCCATTGCAAACGCTAAAATAGGGAAGGTCATTGTCCACGGACGGGTACTATAATTACTTAACCACGCACCTTGCGCTGTTGTGACTACTTTAGCTAAAGGATCTGCATGACTTTGTGTATCAGGCATCGATACAATTTGGTAACCGGTTAAATTAGCAACCCAAAAACCAGCTGCAGCAAATAATACAATAAATACAATCAGCGAATAACGACCATACTGACCCGAACGCTCTGCGACTGCACTTGCTGTACGAAGTTGTAACCACATTCCCGCATGCGCAACTAACATGGTAATACTCACTAAACCTGCAAGTAATCCAAATGGGTTAAGTAAACCAAAAAATGAACCTTGGTAGCTAACACGCATTAAGTTATCAATATTAAATGGTATGCCTAAAAATAAATTACCAAATGCAACGCCAAAAACGAGAGCTGGAATCGCGCTGCCTGCAAGCAAGCCCCAATCCCAGTTATTGCGCCAGCGTTTTGAGTCTACTTTACTGCGGTAATCAAATCCAAGTGGTCTAAAAAATAAGGCAAAAAGTACCAGCATCATGGCAAAGTAAAAGCCCGAAAATGCGGCAGCATAAACCATAGGCCACGCTGCAAATAACGCCCCGCCCGCAGTTATAAACCATACTTGGTTACCATCCCAATGCGGGCCAATAGTGTTTATTACTGTGCGGCGCTCTGAATCTGTTTTACCAACGAGGCGAAGCAACATAGCAACGCCCATATCCATGCCATCGGTAATAGCAAAACCAATAAGTAGCACACCAATGATCAACCACCAAAGCATTTTTAACGTTTCATAATCAAAAATCATGATTGCTCTCCTTCAGTTTTCTCAGCTTTATTTGGTAATTCAAAATGATATTTACCAGTATGTAGCGAGCTTGGTCCTTGCTTAACAAACCGGATCATCAGCCAGCCTTCCACAATGGCTAGACCAGTATAGAAAACAATAAACCCAGTTAAACTAATTAAAATATCGTTTACTGTTAGTGACGACGTGGCTAAAAAGGTCGGCAGTATTTCAGATATAGCCCAAGGTTGACGGCCATATTCAGCAACTATCCAGCCAAATTCAATCGCTATCCAAGGTAGTGGAATGCTTAATACGGCAGCCCATAACAACCAGCGTTTTTGCTCAATAACGCGATGTGCGTTGTAGTAAAATGCCAATATAAATACACCAAGCATGGCCACGCCACAGGCAACCATAATCCTAAATGACCAAAACATAGGGCCCACTTTTGGAAAGGAGTCCTTAACGGCTTTTTGAATGTGCTCTTCTGTGGCGTCTACAACATCAGGTGTGTAGCGCTTAAGTAGCAAGCCATAACCTAAATCATCTTTTAGGGTATTAAACTTAGCAACATTTTCTGGCGTATCTTCACCGTTTCTGAGTTTTGTAAGGTATTCATAAGCAATCATGCCGTTGCGAATACGTACTTCATGTTGTTTTTCTAGGTCGTTAATACCCGTTACTTGCTCATCGAGTGAGCGCGTAGCAATTAACCCAAGTGCGTAAGGTATTTTAACCGCCGCATGTGTTACTTGCTCTTCTGAATCAGGAAAACCAAATGCGGTAAACGCAGCGGGGGCTTCTTCTGTGTGCCATTCTGCTTCAATTGTGGCAAGTTTAACTTTTTGAACTTCGCCAACTTCGTACCCTGATTCATCACCTAGTAAAATTACACATAAAATAGACGCTAAACCAAAACCAGAAGCGACCGAAAATGAGCGTTTAGCAAAGGCCAAATCGCGACCTTTTAATATGTACCAACTACTTATGCCCAGTACAAACATCGAGGCAGCTACGTAACCTGCTGATACGGTATGAATAAACTTAACTTGCGCTACAGGATTAAACACAAGCTCTGCAAAACTGGTCATTTCCATACGCATAGTTTGATAGTTAAACTCAGCGCCCACAGGATTTTGCATCCAACCGTTAGCGATTAAAATCCATAGCGCCGACATATTTGTTCCCAACGCCATTAAAAAGGTTGCCCCTAAATGTTGGCGCTTAGAAAGCCTGTCCCAGCCTAAAAAGAACATCCCCACAAAGGTTGATTCTAAAAAGAATGCCATTAAGCCTTCAATAGCCAGCGGGGCACCAAAAACATCACCTACGTAATGGGAGTAATAAGACCAGTTAGTACCAAACTCAAATTCCATGGTAAGGCCTGTGGCCACACCAATTGCAAAGTTAATACCAAACAATTTTCCCCAAAACTTAGTCATATCACGATAAATTTCGCGACCGGTCATAACATAAACCGATTCCATGATAACTAAAATCCAGGTCATACCTATAGTTAGAGGTACAAATAAAAAATGAAAGAGAGCGGTAACAGCAAACTGTAATCGCGATAGATCCACAAAGGTTTCATCTATCATTATTAGCTCCTTAAAAGTGACGGATTAACAGGGCAATATAATAATTGGCAAAGTTATGTTTTTATCTTTCAGTAATTACTGAAAGTTTGTAATATTATTTACGTTTGTGCAATTTTTGTCAATACGTATATTAGCAAAAGTTAATATATATTTCATATGCTACATGAACATTAAAAATAAATAATTCAATAAATTAAATTTGCTTATAAAAAACCAGTTATTTAAAGCGTTTAATCAAACACTAAAACACGGTAAACTAACAAGCATGAACGCTTGGTTTACTTGTGAAATAAAATCAAATGAATAAAGATAAAAAACAACTACGTATTGGTATTGTGGCAGGTGAACTGTCGGGCGATATTTTAGGCGAAGGCTTAATAAAAGCGCTTAAGCAACACTTCCCTAATGCTATTTTTGAAGGAATAGCGGGGCCTAAAATGCAAGCGCAGGGCTGTAAAACCTTGTTCGATATGGAAGAGCTTTCGGTAATGGGGCTTGTTGAAGTGTTAGGGCGTTTGCCGCGTTTACTTAAAATCCGTAAACAACTCGTGCAGCACTTTGTTGATAACCCACCTGATGTATATATTGGCATCGATGCTCCCGATTTTAATTTACGAGTAGAAAAGCCGCTTAAAGATGCGGGCATTAAAACGGTGCAATACGTCAGTCCATCGGTATGGGCATGGCGCGAAAAGCGTATTCATACCATAAGTGCAGCGACTAACTTAGTGTTGGCGTTATTACCATTTGAAAAAGAATTTTACGATAAACATCAAGTACCGTGTACATTTGTGGGCCATACCTTGGCTGACGATATAGCACTTGAGCACAACGACAGCAAAGCCCGTGAAGAATTAGGTTTAAGTCTTGATGACAAAGTATTGGCGTTGCTGCCTGGTAGTCGAGGCTCTGAAGTTGGTTTACTAAGTGAAACTTACATTAAAGCGGCAGCAGAACTGCAAGCGCAAAACCCAAATCTTAAAATTGTGGTGCCACTGGTAAATGAAAAACGCAAAGCGCAATTTATCGCTATTTTAAATGCCACAGCACCAAGCCTAAATGTTAACCTGCTTGATGGGCAGTCAAAGTTAGCTATGCAAGCCGCCGATGCTATTTTATTAGCGTCGGGTACTGCAACACTAGAAGGTATGCTTTATAAAAAACCTATGGTAGTGGGCTATAAAATAAAGCCGTTGAGTTATTGGATTTTTAAAACTCTATTTACGTTTAATATTAAATACTTTTCGCTGCCTAATTTATTAGCCGACGAAGAGCTAGTGCCTGAGTTTTTACAAAGTGAGTGTAACGTGACTAACTTAACAAACGCGCTTACTCCTATGCTCAACACTGATAACAAAGCGCTAAAAGCACGCTTTTTAGCTATTCACGAAAAAATTAGATTAAATGCCAGCGAACAAGCAGCCAATGCTGTGGCGGAGTTAATAAATGCAAATTGATAGACCCAATGTAACCTTAATTGCCGGTGTTGACGAAGTAGGGCGCGGCCCACTTGTTGGCGATGTGGTCACTGCCGCCGTTATTTTAGATCCCACTAAACCAATTGCTGGCTTAGCGGATTCTAAAAAATTAACAGATAAAAAACGCCAAGCGCTTGCGATTGAAATAAAAGAAAAAGCATTATGTTATGCATATGGGCGTTGTAGCCCAACAGAAATAGATGAGTTAAATATATTGCATGCGACTATGCTTGCAATGACCCGCGCAGTAGAGGCGCTAAGTACGCAACCTGAATTTGTATTTATAGATGGTAATCGCTTACCAAAACTCACCATGCCAGCGCAAGCTGTTGTAAAAGGCGATAGCTTAGTGGCAGAAATCTCAGCGGCGTCTATCTTGGCTAAAGTAGCGCGCGATGACGAAATGATTGAGCTTGATAAACGCCACCCTGAATATGGCTTTGCAGGGCACAAAGGATATCCAACTAAAGCGCATTTTGCAGCGCTTGAGCAGTACGGTGCGATTGACGAGCATCGTAAAAGCTTTAAACCTGTGCAGCGTGTATTGGCGCAAGCCAATGGTGAGGGCTAAGCATGGCTGCTCCTGATTTTGTTCATTTAAGAGTTCATTCAGATTTTTCGATGGTTGACGGCCTTGCTAAAACAAAGCCGATTGTCGCTAAAGCACAAGAGCTGCAAATGCCTGCGATTGCGATTACCGATCAAATGAACTTTTGTGGTTTAGTGCGCTTTTATGGCGCAACGCATAACGCCGGTATTAAACCTATTGTGGGTGCTGATTTTTGGGTTCGTAGCCCAGAATTTCCTGACGAGCCAAGCCGCTTAACTATATTAGCCAAAGACAACGACGGCTATAAAAACATTACCTTATTAATATCTAAAGCGTATCAACGTGGGCATGTGTTTCATCGCCCCGTTATTGACCGAGAATGGCTGGTGGAACATAAAACGGGCTTAATTATTCTCTCAGGCGCTAAAGACGGTGACTTAGGTAAAGCGTTACTAAAAAATAATCCAAGTGTTATTGAATCGGTTGTTAGTTTTTACAAGCAGCATTTTAGCGATAACTACTACCTTGAGCTTGTTCGCACCAATCGCCCTTTAGAAGAAGACTACTTGCACATGGCGGTAGAGCTTGCTACCAAAGAGCAGTTACCTGTTGTAGCCACCAACGAAGTGGTATTTTTAAAGCCAGAAAACTTTGAAGCGCACGAAATTCGTGTTGCTATTTTTGACGGCTATACGCTTGATGATAAACGCAGGCCGAAACGATTCTCTGAAGAACAATACCTAAAAACACCAGAGCAAATGGCTGAGCTGTTTAGCGATATTCCAGAAGCGCTACAAAACACCGTAGAAATAGCTAAACGTTGTAATGTAACGGTTCAATTAGGAACTTACTTTTTACCTGATTACCCAACTGGCTCACTTAAAATTGATGAATTTTTAGTTAAAGTGTCAGAAGACGGCCTTGAAGAACGTCTACAGTTTTTATTCCCCGATGAAGAAGAGCGGAAAGTAAAACGCATTGAATACGATGAGCGACTTGATATAGAGCTTGGCGTAATTAACCAAATGGGATTCCCAGGTTACTTCTTAATCGTAATGGAGTTTATCCAGTGGAGTAAAGATAACAATATACCAGTTGGACCTGGTCGTGGTTCAGGTGCGGGTTCGTTAGTTGCATACGCACTTAAAATTACCGATTTGGATCCGCTTGAGTTCGATTTACTTTTTGAGCGATTTTTGAATCCTGAACGTGTATCAATGCCCGATTTCGACGTCGATTTCTGTATGGATAGACGAGACGAAGTAATTGATCACGTGTCTGCTTTGTATGGGCGTAACGCCGTATCGCAAATTATTACCTTTGGTACTATGGCTGCAAAAGCGGTAATACGCGATGTAGGGCGAGTGCTTGGGCATCCTTATGGGTTCGTTGATCGTATTTCAAAAATGATTCCAGGCGATCCTGGGATGACGCTTGCAAAAGCGTTTGATATAGAGCCACGCTTGCAAGAAGCCTACGATGGCGACAATGAAGTAAAAGATTTAATCGACATGTGTCGCATCCTTGAAGGGTGTACACGTAACGCCGGTAAACATGCGGGTGGCGTAGTGATATCGCCAACCACTATTACCGACTTTGCCGCGCTTTATTGCGATGACGAAGGTAAGTTTCCGGTCACGCAGTTTGATAAAAACGACGTAGAAACCGCAGGCTTAGTTAAGTTCGATTTCTTGGGCTTGCGTACACTGACTATATTGCAGTGGGCGGTCGATATGACCAATGTGCGCATGGAGCGCCAAGGTAAAGATCTCGTTGATATAAATACCATTCCACTGGATGATAAAAAAAGTATCGAGTTACTACTTCGCGCCGAAACGACCGCTGTATTCCAGCTAGAATCGCGCGGTATGAAAGACTTAGTACGCCGTCTAAAGCCCGATTGCTTTGAAGATATGATTGCGCTTGTGGCCTTGTTCCGCCCAGGTCCGCTGCAATCAGGCATGGTAGATAACTTTATCGACCGAAAGTTGGGCCGAGAAGAAATCTCATACCCAGATGCGCAATATCAGCACGAAAGCTTAAAACCAATACTTGATCCAACGTACGGTATTATCTTGTATCAAGAACAAGTAATGCAAATTGCGCAAGTATTAGCAGGTTACACGCTCGGTGGTGCCGATATGCTTCGCCGTGCAATGGGTAAGAAAAAACCCGAGGAAATGGCAAAACAGCGTTCAACGTTTGAAGATGGCGCACGAAATAACGGCATTGACGGCGAGCTCGCGATAAAAATCTTCGACTTGGTAGAAAAATTCGCTGGTTACGGCTTTAATAAATCTCACTCAGCGGCGTACGCACTGGTATCGTATCAAACGCTGTGGATGAAAACCCATCATCCGGCAGAGTTTATGGCTGCGGTAATGTCGGCCGATATGGATAATACCGACAAAATAGTTATTTTGGTGGATGAATGTGAAAACATGAAGCTCACCTTATTGCCACCCGACGTAAACGCAGGCGAATTTAAATTTACAGTAAACCTGCAAGGCGAAATTGTTTA
Source organism: Pseudoalteromonas sp. S558 (assembly GCF_005886635.1). Lineage (NCBI taxonomy): Bacteria > Pseudomonadati > Pseudomonadota > Gammaproteobacteria > Alteromonadales > Pseudoalteromonadaceae > Pseudoalteromonas > Pseudoalteromonas sp. S558. The sequence goes on from NZ_PNDU01000038.1 coordinate 53,890, forward strand.
TGGCATTGGCGCTATTAAAGGGGTGGGTGAAGCACCGGTTGATGCTATTTTAGAAGCGCGTGCAAAAGGGGGACCATTTAAGGATTTATTTGATTTTTGTGCTCGCGTTGACTTAAAACGCTTAAATAAACGTGTTACTGAAAAATTAATTTACTCAGGCGCACTGGATAATTTAGGGCCAGAAAAAACCCAACCTGGGCGTGCTACGTTATTAGCTAGTTTAAAAAGTGCGATGCGTGCGGCCGACCAACACAACAAAGCTGAGTTATTAGGGCAAAGTGATTTGTTTGGTTTATTAGCCACCGAACCAGATGAAGTTGAACAAGCCTTTATTAAAGCCACAGGCCTCACCGATAACGAATGGTTAGATGGCGAAAAAGAAACCCTAGGCCTTTATTTAACAGGGCATCCGATAAATCAGTACCGCCGTGAACTTAAGCATTACACCAGTGGAAAAATAGTTGATTTACAGCCAACTAATCGCGACGTGTTCGCAACGGCCGCTGGTTTAGTGATTGCTTCTAGGGTATTAATTAATAAAAAAGGAAATCGCTGGGCCTTAGTAACTTTAGATGACAAGAGTGCACGCATTGATGTACGCTTGTATTCAGACGAGTTTGAAAAGTACCAAGATATGCTGCAAGTTAATAATATCTTGGTAATATCTGGACAGGTCAGCTTTGATAACTTCTCTGGTGGTATTACAATGACCGCGAGAGAAATAAACACCATAGCTCAAGCGCGTGAAAAACGTATTAAAGCGATTAAAATGACGCTGAACATGGTGCAAGTCGAGGCTGGTTTCTTCGATAAATTACAAAAAGTACTCGAACCATACAAAATGGGAACGTGTCCGATCAAAGTTTATTACCAACGTCCAGATGCGTTGGCGCAATTAACTCTTGGTATCGAATGGTGTGTTACGCCAAGTGACGACTTAATTCATAAGTTATCGCTAATGGCGGCGCAAGATGTAGAACTAGAATTTAACTAATTAGGTAGTTTAGAGCATGAGCCTCAATTATCTTGATTTTGAGCTTCCGATTGCAGAATTAGAAGCAAAAATTGAAGAATTACAAAATATAAGCCGCGCTGGCGAATTAGACCTTGAGTTAGAAGAGGAAGTCAGCAAATTAAAAGAAAAAAGTGCCAAACAAAAACAGGAGATATTTTCTAATTTAGGTGCTTGGCAAGTATCACAGTTAGCACGTCATCCGTTGCGTCCTTACACTCGAGATTATATCGAGCGCATTTTCACGGAATTTGATGAGTTTTCTGGCGATCGTACTTTTGCTAACGATCCTGCTATTTTAGGTGGTATAGCGCGTTTAGATGGCGAACCAGTTATGGTTATCGGCCAACAAAAAGGCCGTGATACGGCTGAAAAAATTAAACGCAACTTTGGTATGCCAAAGCCAGAAGGTTACCGTAAAGCATTACGTTTAATGGAAATGGCTGAGCGTTTTAAAATGCCAATCATGACCTTTATCGACACGCCAGGTGCATACCCAGGTGTTGGCGCTGAAGAACGTGGGCAATCTGAAGCAATCGCGCGTAACTTAAAAGTAATGGCGACACTTAAAGTACCGACAATATGTACGGTGATTGGTGAAGGCGGTTCAGGTGGTGCATTAGCGATTGGTGTAGGCGACAGAGTTAATATGTTGCAGTACAGCACTTACTCAGTAATTTCGCCTGAAGGTTGTGCGTCTATTCTTTGGAAAAGCGCTGATAAAGCACCGCTTGCAGCAGAAGCAATGGGTGTAACCGCAGAGCGCGTTAAAGAATTAGACTTAATCAACAACTTAGTTGATGAGCCTCTTGGTGGCGCGCACCGCAATTACGATGCTATGGCACGTAATTTAAAAGTTCGCCTTAAACGTGACTTAGCAGACTTACAAGCACTTACGCTTGAGGAAATGCTTGATCAACGTTATAAACGTTTAATGTCGTTTGGTTATTGTTAAGCACATTTAATGTTAAAAAAAGCCGCTTATGCGGCTTTTTTGCTTTAAAATACCCAGAGTTTTTATATAAAAGTGCGCCCATATGCATACATCAGCAATTTATCAGCAATTAAAAAAATCACTAAATAACTATATTGAGCAAGGCAATACTGATTTTACTGTGGCGCTCTCTGGTGGGGTTGATTCTGTGGTGTTGCTGTATTTAATGGGAGCTTTAAAAGCAGATACCCCTGCACTTAATATCTCGGCTATATATGTTAACCATGGTTTGAGCCAGTATGCTGATGATTGGCAAGGCTTTTGTAAAAGCGTATGCATTGATCTTGAGGTGCCTTTTGAAGCTGCGAAAGTTGTTATTAAGCCGCAGTCGCGCACCAGCCTTGAAGCCCAAGCACGCGACGCTCGTTACAAAGCACTTGATGAGCGAAGCTCAAAAGGGAGCATTATTCTACTGGGCCAACATTTAAACGACCAAATAGAAACGTTTTTACTGCGCTTAAAGCGAGGTTCTGGTTTAAAAGGGCTTGGTGCTATGCATAAAGCGCGTTTGCTGCAAAGTGGGCGCACATGTTTTAGACCATTATTAAATGTAACGCGCAGCGATATAGAAGCGTTTGCAGCGCAGTTTAATATTAAGCATATCACTGATGACTCAAACACAGATGAACGCTTTGATCGTAATTTTTTACGCTCAAAAATAGTCCCTGTTTTAGCCGATCGCTTTAATGGGTTTGAACAATGTACCGCACGAAGTATTAAGTTACTACAGCAGCAGCAAACACTACTAGATGAATACACACAGCTTGATTTAAATAAGTGTATTAACGAGCATCAAGCACTGTGCATTAGCAAAATAAGCGAATACAGCCCAGCGCGCATTGCAAATATAGTACGTGCATGGCTTGCACTATTTACACAAGTGATGCCATCGCAAAAGCAACTTGAACAAATTATAGATCAAGCAATAAATGCAAAAAACGACACACAAATGCGTATTGATTTGCTAGATGGTCAAATACGTCGTCATCAAGGGGATCTGTATTTTGTAACACCAAGTAAAGTATTAACAGATATTGAGCTCAATCATTCAGAGCTAGCACTTGCAGACGGGCGCTTATTAATTAAAAGCATCGGTTGCGGACTAAGACCTCCATACTCTAATGAGCAAGTAATAGTGCGCTTTAATTGCAATAGCGCGCGTATAAAACCACTTAAAAAGCCTGGTAGTAATACAGTTAAACATTGGTTTAAAGATGCAAAAATAGCGCCGTGGCTTCGCGCCAGTGTGCCGCTTATTTTTTATAATGATGAATTAGTTCAAGTAGTTGGCTATTTTATAAGTGCTAACCATATTGATGAAAGTGGTATTTTTTGGGAGTGTAAATAAATGAGTAAACAGCCGCATGTTGGTTTATCGTTGATAACTAAAGCGCCAATGGGTATGTTAATTACAGCTATAATTGCAGTTATAGCCAATGTTTTACTTGAGTTGAATGTTATCACCTTAGGTTATGCAATTGCTGGTGGTGCTCTCTCAGCAATGCTCTTATTAGCTTATTGGTTAGGCAAAGGTGGGTTGTTTTTTGTTTTAGGCGTAAGCCTGCCATTGCTGCTGGTTTTATTTACACCGCTTGCTGGAATTACTGCACTGCTTAATTTAGTGAGTGGTTTCTTTTTTGGTTTTTGCGCGGCGTTGGTTGCTTATAAATTATATCAATTGCATTAAATTAATGATCTATTATAGCGACAAGAAAATAGCTCAGTAACAAGGCTAAAATTATGATACATAGTTGTTCTATATAAATAATTTTTAACGTAGTTGATGAGTTATTTAATACGCTAAAGTGATCATGTTTTTAATAAAATTGGTATTAAATAACCGC
>NZ_PNDU01000380.1:0-3865 GCF_005886635.1 Pseudoalteromonas sp. S558
TCTGGAAAATAAATCTATCTCAAGCAGCTATTTTCAGCGCTAACTACGTTGAATTTACTTACAATAGGCCCGCTATTGATACGTAAACTCGCCTTGTTTCCATTGAAATCTCTGACTAGAGAAAAATAAATTTAAATATCATTATGATTCAATGTATTAGTAAATATCTTAACCAGAGTTCAGGTTAAGTATATTTAAATTATTAATATATAAATCTGCTAATAGATTGCGCAAAATAAAGTGAATATACAATATAACTTCACAAATTTTACGTAACTTTACGTAACTTTACACAGTAAAGATCAATTATGAGGGTATCTAAAATAATAGAGGGAAATACGCGCACATTAACTACAGTGCGCGTAAAAAGAAATATTAGCTAATTTTGCTCGAAGCGTGCTTCAAGCCAAGTATCATCTTGCGCAAAGTTTAAGGTTCTAATTTTCCCTTTGCCCTCAATATTAACCATATTTACTTGAGCAGGCCACAGATCACGCAGTGCGCCATTACTCATTTTAATTCCTTCAATCCCTTGTGGAATAGGTGCTTCTTGATAAACCCAAAAAAACTTACCATCAACTTGTGCCCCTACAAAGCTAAGTGGCAAAGGTTCACCACTTAACGTTTGTAGCGCAATATGCGATTCAACATATTTAGCAAAACGTTGCTGGTCTACTTTATTACTAATAATATCGATTTTGCCATTAAACAATGTGCCTACAGCATGTTCGGTATCGTGTAAGTAAAAGCGATGCATTAGCTCAACATTATGCGTTCGTTTATTAAAAAGCACGGTTGTAATTGACGATTTTAATTGATGCGCCATACTCGGCGCAGCAACTAAAAGGCAAACAATAATAAGCACAAAGCGCATTATTGTTGCTCCTCACCGTCATCCTTTTGGTCTTTTTCATCATCACTTTTAAGCTCAGTTTTAATATCTTGCATGATATCGCGACTTACTTTAGCTTTACTCTTTTCCTTTTTAAACACTTCAACACGTGAAGGAATAATACGACGAGGGTAGTTATTGTTTTCAACATCTACGTCAGCTGTTTCCCAGCCTGGATCGACAGTAACTGATACAAGCGGTTTGTTTTTATCGGTAACAATTAGCTTTTGAACATTTTTATAATTACGACGCCAAATTTCAGCAGGAATATAACGCTCTTCGGTTGTGCCATCTTCATATGTTAGCTCAAGTAATATAGGCATTACCAAACCACCAAGGTTTGAAAATTCCATAACGTAGTAGTTTTTATCTTCTTCTAAAGCACGTTCAAGCGTTTTACGCTCCCACGGCTCTAAGCCTTTTAAAAACTTGTTGTACGAGTTACGTTCTTTGTTAGTTACTGTAAAACGGTCGTTTTCGTCATAAAAGTCGGTAACATCAGTATTTTGCTCAACCCATGTTTTTTTACCTTCAGCACGGTTACGCTCAACAAATAACGATGTAGGCTTATCAGCTTCAATATCGCGTAAGCGACTGTAATCAATATCAGGGTTTTTAGTATCTAAACGCAGCTGATACACTTTATCTAAAGAAATATCGACATGGTCTGTGGTGTAAAACCAGCCACGCCAAAACCAATCTAAATCAACACCTGAGGCTTCTTCCATTGTACGGAAAAAGTCAGCAGGAGTAGGGCGCTTGTATTTCCAACGCTGAGCATATTCTTTAAATGCAAAGTCAAATAAATCACGGCCTAAAATAACTTCACGTAGAATATTTAGCGCTGCTGCTGGTTTTGTATAAGCATTAGGACCTAAACGTAATACACTGTCTGACTGAGTCATAACAGGGACTTGGTTTTCAGACTTCATGTAGCTCACTATATCGCGAGGCTCTACGCCCCAAGGAATAGTAGGATCCCATTCACGACCAGCAACGCCATCTAAAAAGCTGTTTAAACCTTCATCCATCCACGTCCATTGGCGCTCATCTGAGTTCACAATCATTGGAAAGTAAATATGGCCAACTTCGTGAATAACTACGCCAATTAAAAAGCGTTTTTCTGATTGAGAGTAAGTACGCGTGCCATCATCTTGTAACTTAGTTCGCGGACCATTAAACGTGATCATTGGGTATTCCATACCGCCAACTGGACCATTTACCGACTGTGCTGTTGGATACGGGTAATCAAAAGAGTACTTAGAGTACACTTCCATAGTGTGCACTACAGATTCAGTTGAGTATTTTTCCCATAAATCGCCACCTTCTTTAGGAAAAAACGACATAGCCATTACTAATGGTTGAACATCACCACCTTGTTGATAGCCTTTTGCATCCCACATAAATTTACGAGACGACGCCCAAGCAAAGTCACGTACGTTTTGCGCTTTAAAGTGCCACGTTTTAGTTTTGTCAGTGCCTTCTTTTTCGTTTTCTAACGCTTCTTCTGCGTTAACAATAAACACAGGGCGTTTTGATGTTTCAGCTTCTTTTAAACGTTTACGCTGAGTACTTGTTAGTACTTTGCTCGCGTTATCAAGCTTACCTGTTGCCGATACAATATGATCCGCAGGAACAGTGATCTCAACGTCGTAATCACCAAACTCAAGTGTAAACTCACCAGATCCTAAAAATGGTTTGTTTGTCCATGCTTCGTAATCAGTGTAGGCCGCTAAACGAGGAAACCACTGCGCAATTAAGAATATGTCGTTGCCATCTTCTTCAAAGTGCTCATAACCAGAGCGCGCACCTACAGCATCTTCTTCTACAATATTGAAGGCAAAGTTCATGCTAAATTCGACTTCTTTACCCGGTTTTAATGGCTCATTTAAATCAATGCGCATTAAAGTATCAACTACAGTTACACGTAGTTCTTTACCGTCTTCATCTTTAACACCATTAATTGTATAACCAAGCTCGTTGTCGCTCATAAATTGCTGACGGCGTAAGTCACCTAAACTTAACTTCGCTGGCTTTTGGGTTGGCAAGCTTTTTAACGTACTTTTAAACGTTTTAGTTGTCTCGGCAATAGAATCGCTTTTGAAAATATTTTGATCTAGCTGTAACCATAAATATTTGAGTGTATGCGGAGAGTTATTTTTATATTCAATGCTTTGGCTACCAGTAATACGGCGCTTTTTTTCATCTAGCTTTACATCAATATCGTAATTAACGCGCTGTTGCCAGTATTTTTCCCCAGGTTCGCCTGCGGCACTACGATAAACATTGGGTGTTGGAAGGGCTTCATCTAATTGACGAAATTTATCAACGTAAGAACCTTTTGTTTGTTCAACTGAAGACGCCATAACAGCACTCGACATTGCCAATGGCAACACAAAAGCGCTTAGCGTAAGAACTGTTTTTTTCATTGTTAGTCCTAATAGATTTTAGTAATGGTACTTTGACAAAATAACAGCTTGGCTTCAATAAATTAGCGATAAAGTGCTGCTTTTATACGTTGATATTCACTATTTTTTCACATCATTTTTTTATCTTTATAAATACACCTAAAACACATAGAAAAAACTGTAAAGGGGGTTTACAAAACACATAGCGTGGAACCAAAAAAAGAGAAATACCTCAACTTAAAAGTTCAGGCCTAATTCATACCTATTCGTTACAGTGAGTGTGTCTTTTTAGATAGTGGAGATTGCTATGAAGTTTTATATTATAAAAAAAGAGCAGCAACTCGAAGCAATTCCTGCACAAAAGTTACTCCTTGAAAGTTACCAAGCTTATAATACCAATTTTATTAAAACATGATCACTCTAGGGTCTGTTTATCTTTCGAGGTTGAATTTGCAGCAGACTGTTTGGTGTTTAGGCAAGGCAGAGCCTGTGTAGTGTGGTTATTCCACATAAATAGGCGATAACGCAGCATAAATGCCAAACATGCGCTGCCCTTTGGGTTCTT
>NZ_PNDU01000381.1:0-685 GCF_005886635.1 Pseudoalteromonas sp. S558
ACAAGCACTTTGAGAATAAATGCAATTGTGAGCATCACTAATGAAATAAGAAATGGGTGAGATAATATATCTGTGAGCATAATTTCCAGTTCGATACGAGTTGATTAAGACACACTAAGTATATTGATTTATTAAGCCAATTGGTAAACTTAATGCAAATAAAAACCCCTTAGCAAATCAATACGAAGGGGCTTATGTTTTTAAATTTGTAAAAAGTTTATTTCATGGTAACAAACTCTTCTGAGCCTGTTGGGTGAATAGCAACAACGGCATCAAAATCAGCTTTAGTTGCGCCCATTTTCATGGCAACTGCAAAACCTTGAATCATTTCATCAACCGCAAAACCAATACCATGTAGGCCAACTACTTTTTCGTCTGGGCCGGCACATACAAGCTTCATTTTACAAGGCTGACGATGTTTGGTTACGGCTGTGTACATAGCTGTAAAACCAGATTGGTAAATTTTAACGTTTTCTTCGCCATACTGAGAAATAGCTTCTTGCTCAGTTAAACCAATAGTACCAATTGGTGGGTGACTAAATACAACCGTAGGAACTAAGCTGTAATCCATTTTTAAATCATCAGGTAGTTCTTTATTAAATAACCGCTCAGATAAGGTACGGCCTGCTTTTACTGCTACTGGTGTAAGTTCAATACCGTTTTCGATGATATCGCCAACCGCGTA
>NZ_PNDU01000382.1:0-9867 GCF_005886635.1 Pseudoalteromonas sp. S558
TATGCCTAGTTCTAGCGTAATTTTCTTAACGTTAAATAGACCCCATATATAAGCAGATTGGTATAAATCTATCTCGAGCAGCTATTTTCAGCGCTAACTGCGTTGAATTTACTTGCAATAGGCCAGCTATTGACGCGTAAGTTCGCCTTGTTTTCACTGAAAACCTCTGGCTAGAGAAAAATAAATTTAAATATTATTAGGATTCAATATATTAGTAAATATCTTAACCAGAGTTCAGGTTATTTAGGATTGATATAACTAAAGCATAATGCATACCACCGCCTTTAATTTATTATAGTTCTATGAATTCAATAGCTTTTATAGATATTCTATAAAACTTTAATTACCCAATATTATCAATTTGCGATATTGTTGTGCAATATGCTTCTCATTTGGTGCAAAGTAATGACAAAACCTTTCTCGCAAGCTTGCGAAAATAATAAAACTCCTATTTTGGACGTGCTTACCAAGGTACTTAACAAAACTAAACGATTACTTGAGATAGGTTCCGGTACGGGTCAGCATAGTGTGTTTTTTGCAGAGCAACTCCCCCATTTACACTGGCAAGCTAGTGATAGAGAAGTTAACCACGAAGGTATAAATTTGTGGCATAGCGAGGTTAGCTTAGTTAATTTGCATGCGCCGTTGCCTCTTGATTTAAACTATGACTGGCCGGTTGATAAAGTGGATGCAGTGTATACTGCTAATACCTTTCACATTGTTAGTTGGGAATTAGTTGAACTGTTTTTTAAAGGTGTGGAGCGCCATTTAGAAAGCCAAGGCATGGTATGTATTTATGGTCCATTTAAATACCAAGGTCAGTTTACTAGTTCGAGTAATGAAGAATTTAATCGCTTTTTACTTGAGCGTGATCCATTGAGTGGTATTCGTGATTTCGAAGCGGTCGAAAAATTAGCAAAGCAAGCAGGGCTCGAGCTTATTAGCGATACGGCCATGCCTGCAAATAATCAGTTACTTGTTTTTAAACGGCAGTAATGAGCTACATTGCTCTTTATATATATCAATATGGCGGCGTTCACGTTTTAAATAGTCGCTTATTGCATTACTAAAGTCGCCATCAACAATATGGTGAGCCGAGTAGGTGAGTACGGGTTCAAAGCCGCGTGCTATTTTGTGCTCACCTTGTGCACCTGAATGAAAACAGCTCAGTTTATTTTTTATGGCGAACTCAATACCTTGGTAGTAACATAGCTCAAAGTGCAGCGAATCTACCTCCTCGCTTGCTCCCCAATAGCGTCCGTAAAGCGTATTTTCACCTACTAAACTAAGCGTTGCAGCAATCACGTTATCGTCTTTTTTGGCTAGCATAACAACGAGATTATTAGCCATTAATGCATGTAAAAGCGTAAAAAATTCCATGTTTAAATAGCCCAAATGACCAGAGCGCTTTAAATAGGTACGTTGATAAAACTCACAAAACAGTTGCATTATTTCGGGCGTAATTTGCCCCCCTTGCAGCCATTCAATAGCGATATTCTGTTGCGCTATTTTGGCTCGCTCTTTTTTAAGTGATTTACGTTTTCGTGAGCTAAGAATTTGTAAAAAGTCGTCGAAGGTTTCAAAGTTTTTATTAAACCACTGAAACTGCACACCCACTCTTAACATGGCGTGTGGCTCAGTTAATGATGTCGCTTGATCTTGGTCGCAAAAGTTAACATGCCAGCCAGACCAACCTTGTTGAGCACTGTGTATGCTCAGTTGCTCAGTTATATATTGGTACACAATACTTGGATTCGCATGCTCGATAGCAATACGCTTTCCTTCAATAGGGCTAAATGGAATACCGCAGAGCCACTTAGGGTAGTATCGTAGACCATGTTGCTCATAGGCTTCTGCCCATGCCCAATCAAACACATACTCGCCATATGAATGGCTTTTTAAGTACCCGGGTGCGAGTGCAATTAGTGTGTCACCTTCAAAAATAGCCAAGTGATGGGGTTGCCAACCGCTTTGTTGTGTTACGCATTGGCTTTGCTCTAGGGCATATAAAAATGCATGTTGAGTAAATGGCTCATCGCCAAATAAACGTTGCCATTGCGCCTGATCAATCTCATTAATACTGCTAAACCATTGGTGCGAAAACGTTCCCATGACTACTTACCTTGTAGTTGTTTTGAGCTGTTCTACGTTTTTAATAAACGTATTAATTTGCATTTTAAGCTCGGTAAAATGAGGATTATAAGTTAAGCGTTGTAAAGCCGGATAGCGTTTTAAGTTAGCGCTAGTACGTTCTCCTAATTGCGGGCTTTTAGTCGTTTTACATGTTTTATACAGCGACTCATCGTTAATAAAACTGCCGCAATTACGATAAGTTGCATCAATTCCGTAATGTGGATTTTGTGGCGAGTTAACAACAGCAATATGCGACATACCATGAATATTTTTACATTGCGGTGTTGTACATTGTGGATTTTTTACAGTGTAGTCACTAGCAAAGTTGACTGGTAAAATATCGGTATTGCCATAAAGCACTAAAGTATCGAGTGGCTTATATTTTTTTGAATTACCTTTGTGTAGTGCGCTCAAGAGTTTTAGCGTGGCACGCGTATCTATTGTTGTATCAATATCGCTAAGTACACTAAAAATAGGTAATTTAAGTGCAGGGCGCTTGTTTAAGCTACTAACACTTACAAGTGACATTGCATCATATGAGGCCGCTGCTGCATTTAAAGGAAATGACTCATACTTAGCAAAATCTACATCAGCGTCTTTGTCTATCCAATTGACAAAAGGGATTGCATCAATCCATTTTGCAAGCCAACCACGCTTGTTATGCGGCTCAGTTGCCGGAGAATAAAACATAAGTGCTTTGATTTTAGGTGATAAGGCTTGCTTGGTTGCGTAATCAATAAGTAAAGCCGCGCCCGTAGAGTAACCAGCGAGTATCACCTCATCAAAGTCTTGTATTGAGCGTTTAATACCGTATTTTATCGCTTGTTGCCATTGGTTAACCTCTATATTTAGTAAAGCGCTTGCGGCACTACCATGTCCGGGTAATAAAATAGTGCGCACAGTATAGCCTTGCTGATAATACACCTGGGCTAAATCGTGGTACGTAAATGGAGAGTCAGTAAGGCCATGAATTAATAATGCAACTTTATTGCTGTGTGGGTGAGTGAGCTCAAAAGGAGCAATGAGGTCTGCAATAGCAGGGCGCGGTTTGCGTTTACCTTGTGTAACTAATTGCTGATAAGTAGCTGTAATAACCGAGCATGGCATAGATGCGCGAGGGTTGGCTTTATTGATATGTTGATGCGCGTAACCCAAGTAATCTTTGAATGGTAAAAGGGCTTTATAGTTAAAGTGCTGGCGGTTGTGCTCATTTTCAAAACGTAATAAACCTTGTTGCTTACTTTTTGTTATAAAATTAAAGTCGCTCGCCTGTGATGTACAGTTCTGAGCGACAACAATATGAGAAAAAACACCTAAGACAAAACTAAATAATACCTTTAAAATTAAAATACTATTGTTCATTTACGACTGCATATTGGGTAAGACACTCACTAAGCTTACTGAGTTCAAGTGGTTTTGCAAGATGTTGATTAAACCCAACTGCTTGTGCATGTGCTTTGTCCTCTGGCATAACATCAGCGGTTAAGGCAATGATAGGGAGTTCTTTATCTGTTTTAAATTGTCTGATCAGCGCTGTGGCTCTATACCCATCCATGACAGGCATTTGGCAATCCATTAGGACTAAATCAAAGTTTTGCTGTTTAATTATATCAACAGCCATTTCTCCATTTTCAACAAGGTGTGGAACTATTCCTAACGAACTGAGCATGGCTTTAATGACCATTTGATTAACAGGGTTGTCTTCAGCAACAAGAATTTTTAAAGAGGCAATATTAATATTGGTGTTTTCAACCACTGGCGGGGCTTGTGGTGCGGTGGTAGCCAGCTCTATAGAGAGCGTAAATGTAGAGCCTTTATTTAACTCGCTTTGTAGTGTTATTTCGGCGTTCATAAGTTGGCTTAGCTCTTTTGCTATTGCTAATCCGAGGCCTGTACCGCCAAACTGTCTTGAAGTAGAGCTATCGGCTTGAGTAAATGCATTAAAGAGGTTTTTATGTTGGCTTTCTTTTATTCCAATGCCGGTATCGATAACCGAAATAGTGAGTTGAGTTTTATTGGATGCACTAAGTTTAGCTTCTATATTGACAGTAACACTCCCCTTACTTGTAAACTTAATCGCATTACTACATAAGTTAAGTAGTATTTGCTCTATTCGCATGGAATCGCCTATAAACCATACGTTCCCTTGCAAGCTAGAGTTAATTTTCCAGTCAATCCCTTTGTTGCTCGCGCTTTGTTCAAACATATTATTTATACGCTGTATCAGTGCATTAAAATCAAATGGTATATATTCAATAACTAAGCGTTGCGACTCTATTTTTGATATATCGAGGATATCGTTAATCAAACCCAATAAGCTTTTGGATGATGAGTTTATTTTATCTAAATAACCAATAAGGGTCGTCGCGCTATCGTCTTTGCGAGCAAGCGAAGAAAAGCCAATCACTGCATTTAATGGAGTACGAATTTCGTGACTCATATTAGCTAAAAACTGACTTTTAGCTTGATTAGCTAAATCGGATTGTTTTTTTGCTTGCGCGAGTGAATGAGTGCGCTCTGTCACTTGGCGAGTAAGTTCAATTTGCTGTTGATTGAATAAAAACAGCACCATTAAAATGAGTGAGCATACTGCCACTTGGAGAACAAGCAACAGTAAAGTAAATTGGTTATTATGCTGTGCTAAAAAACTTTCTTTAAGCGCTAGTTTTACAATCCATTGTTGCCCACCAAAATTAATGTTGAAGGACATGATCCTACTACCTTTAGCTTGGTCTAAGTTTTCAGCATAGTTATTATAAAAAGGAGGCTTGTTTATATCTTCATAGATATCAATTGAAAACATTTCAGACTGTTGTTTGGAAATAGCCTGTTCAATAATACTGTGTATCAAAAATACACCAGTGGCATAGCCTTTGACTGTTTCTCTATTTTCATTTTGAGAATAAACAGGTGCGAATAACAAATAGGTAGGACCTGATACTTTGCTTTGCGTTAGCAGTTGAATTATTTTAGTGCCTACAGGTAAGTGACCTGTGTTTGACTTAAGTAATGGCCCTTTTAAATCTGAATTTGAAAGAATGTTGAAGCCAATAACTTTTTGATTACCACTAAAAGGAGCTATGTATTTTACAATAATAAGGGGATCATCTTTTTCAAGAGGCTCACCAACAATCTCAATACTGGAATGGTAAATACTGGATATTTCTTTGATAAAATCTTGATGCTTATTCTGTGGTATTTTTTCATTCCAGGATAATGTTTTTATAAATGAGTGCTGCTCAAGGAGTTGATCTGCGTATGAATAGAAGTCTTGTTGGCTCAACGTAGAAGATGATTGAACTTGGCTTGCTAAGCTCTGCACTGCAATAATACTTCGGTTTGTGTATCTATAAAGGCTGTTTTCTATGACGTGTACTTCACGCTCGGCAATTTTTATCGTGTTTTTACGATTTTCTTGCTCGTATAATTGCGTTGTTACTGCCACCGATATAAACAACACTGAACACACTGCGATTGTTGGAAGGGCTGAAATACTATGTTGATTTGATTTTAGTGGTAATAGCGAGAGTAAGAAAGGGGTTGCTATCAATACCCCTAAAGTATCTCCAAGCCACCAATAAATAACATTTTGCCAGTGATTATCAACGCTATAAGCCGAATTAAACTGGCTCAATGCGAATACGCCTAAATTGGCTGAAATTAAGCTAACTAAGATGGCGACAACTACAATAAAGTAGACAATATTTTTACGTTTTTTAAAGTGCAGTGGATGCCCAAGCCAGCACTTTAACAATGCTGCACCTACCATCGCCTGTATTACAACACCAAAGGCAATATACATAGCCTCATTAAATGAGCTTCCTATAAGCACCATTTCGTGAAGTGAGCTATCAAAAATATTCAAATTAAACGCCATTGCAGCTATAAATAAAGGTGGAATGAAGCGCCACCACCATATATAACAACCTACTAAAGCAATGCCTGCAGGTAACCAAATAGGAATTGTTTGCGAGTTAAATGCGAGTTTAGTGAGTGTAATGCCTACAAAAAAGTAAGCTAAAACAAAAAGTGTGTAGAAAATGATAGAGTGGTATTTAGAGTTAAAGTTTTTCACATAAGTCCCAAACAATTTTTATTTTTATTTTATAGGTCAGTATAGCTAACAGTAAGTTATTTGGGGAGTTTTTATAAAGGCAGTTGCTTTTTACTAAATGACTGCTTGAGCACCACTGTTGATTCTATATTCGCAATGTAACTTAAACCGCCTAATTGGTGTTTTACAAACTGTTCATAGCTTTCTAGATCGTGTGCAATGATTTTTAATAGATAATCGTAACTACCTGATATTACACAGCACTCTAATACGTGGGGGAGCTTTTCTACGTGTTGTTCAAATTGCTCTGCTGCACTGACTGAGTTTTGGCTTAAGCGTACAAACGCATACACCAATACATTTAGATTAAGGGCCTTTGGGTCAAGAGCTGCATGATAACCAATAATGACTTTTTCTTGTTCAAGCTTTTTTATACGCCTCAGACACGGAGTATCAGAAAGGCTAATCCGACTCGCCAAATCTGAAATTGATATCCGAGCTTGTGATTGCAAGGCGACAAGTAATTGTTGATCTTTTTTATCTAACACAGGTGGATTCTTATTAATTATTTTTATATCAGTAGTGATTATTGCTAAGTTTACTTGGTTTTACTAATTTTTTTGGTGCTTTACCCTAATTGAACTCTGTTAGCATTTAATAAAAATAGCAGAGAATAATAATGAATACACATACAGCTATATTCGATCAATGGATAAGAACAAGTTTTGCAGCTATAAATAGCGAGCTAGAGCAGCTTTATTGGCAACAGAGCGACAAAGCCAATGTGGAAGGTATTGGGGATGCTTTAAAGCAACAATTAAAAAATGAAGGCAATGCATTAATTAGTAACTTACTAGCTGAAGGAAATACCGACCAAGGCTTTGATAGCGCTTTTGACTTACTTGGTAATGTAGGGTTGTTTATGGCAGCGTGTCGGCGTCATGAAATTACTGAACCAAGCAGAGAAATAACGTCACCCTTAATAGAGGCCTCTGCGCTGGCAATGCATATAGGTGCCTCTATTGGTGTAACCCCTCGTTTTGCGACTGCTCATTTAACGACTCATAACAAAGCGCTTAATGGCGTTTATAAACGCTTTACCAATTTACCCGATGAAAAGTTATTTCTTGATTATAATACTCAAGGTATTTTGGCCTATAAGCGAGCAAGCGATGCATTATTGAAAATATTGCCATTAGGGATCTCACACCCCTTGTGTGGTGAATTATTAAAAGTGGCAAAGCATGCACTTAACGCTGTCATTGAATCAAATAATGCACTGTATAATCAGCTCGATACCGAGCGGTTTTTTAATTGTGTACGTCCTTATTATAAGCCATATCGTGTCGGAAAAGAGGTATACAGGGGAGCAAATGCCGGAGATTTTGCCGGAATTAACGTGATTGATATGCTGCTTGGGCTTTGCAGTGCAAATGAACCTAGTTACTCGCAAATGCTGGTGGATAAGTTTTTATATATGATGCCGGAAGATCAGCAAATATTGCGAGAGGCCATGCGCATGCAAAGCTTTATGGATGATTTTTTACAAGCTGAGCAGCATAAAAATTCAGACTGGTTTAAAACGCATGCAAAATTATTTATACAAGTATGCAAATTGCATGGCGACACAGCCATTGGTCATCACAATCAGCTAGTCGAAAAATTTATTGCTCAGCCCTCAAAAAATATGCAACAGCAGCATATGAGCAAGGTAACAGCAAGTGGTCCGCCGCTTCATGTATTACTTGATTCGCTCGAAAAATTAAGAGATAGGCGATCCAGCGCAAAACGTGATGATATAAAAACACGCTTTGATGATCTCAACACACTTAAACAGTGGATTAAATAACATGCTCAAAAATGACTTTTGTATGGCTAATGGCTGCTACTTATTAAGCCATTCTGTAGGGCGTCCGCTTAAAAATACACAACAATATTTAGCACAGCATTATTTTTTACCATGGGAGAGTTCAAATAAAGAGCCTTGGCAGCAATGGTTGCCAGCGGTTGAGCAATTTACTACCGCACTTAGTCAATTATTTAATACGCCTAGCTCACTGTTTTGTCCTCAGGTGAATTTATCTAGCGGCTTAACAAAGTTGCTTATGTCACATTCTCGACTGCAACAAAAAAATTGCAAAGTACTGATGGCGCAAAGTGATTTTCCTAGCATGGGTTTTGTTATGCAAAATGCACTGCCAGCATGCGCGCAAATTATATTTATACCTGAGCATGAAGATTTAAGTGATATTAATGTTTGGTCGCGATATTTAACTGCCGACATCGATTTAGTTTTTATAAGTTATGTATATTCAAATACTGGTGTGCAAGCGCCTGTGCACGAAGTTGTGGCACAAAGTAAATTAGTGAATAGCTTATCTATTATTGATGTTGCTCAATCTGCAGGTGTTATACCGCTTGATTTAAGTGCACTTGATGCTGACTTTATGATTGGCTCAAGCGTTAAATGGTTATGTGGAGGTCCAGGGGCTGCCTATTTATGGGTTAACAAAAACCAACTCGAGTGTTGCAAGCCTAAAGATGTGGGGTGGTTTTCGCATCAAAATCCATTTGAGTTTGATATACACCATTTTGAGTATAACAGCAGTGCACTCAAATTTTGGGGAGGAACCCCTTCGGTTGCCCCTTATATTATTGCTGCTAATAGCATTAACTACTTTGCAAAATTGGGCGTTGAAAAAATAAGAGCGCATAATTTTGCAATGGTCACACTTATTCACGAACAACTCGGTGAGTTTGTCTTTTCGCCAATATCGATTGAAAAGTGCAGTGGTACTGTGATTTTAGACTTTAAGGGAGATCAAGACATTGTGTTTCAGGCACTAGTTAACAAAGGTATAAGTGTTGATGTGCGTAAATATGGAATTCGGGTGTCACCACACATATATAATACAATAGATGACATGCTCTTATTTATCCTAACTGTAAAACAAGCTATTAAGGGCGTTGATTAAGTTGTAATTTTTGCTGCGTTAGAAACTTAATTTGTTGTTGCGCCTGTTGAATTACAGGCTCGTAAGATTGCTTTAAGGATGTTATTTTAGTGGCAATTGCATCCGCAATAGATGAAGCGCCCAAGCGGTTTGCTTTATCTTGTGTCATATAGTTTATTTGTTGTTTTTTATCATTATATTCTTTTTCATATTGTTTAATAGAGAGTTTAAGATTTGCTATTTTACGATCAATTTTCTGAATTTTTAAATAATCATCTACAGATACACCCACTGTTTTATTATCTGACACTTTCGTGCTATTTGTTTGCGTTATATTAGGCGCTTTAAGTGTAATTGCTTTTGCATTTTTAGCACACGGAGTTTGACTAAATGTAGGTATGCCTTTAATAACACACTTATAAACAATAATGTCTTCAGCAAGGCAGCTAAATGTGATGGTTAAGCAAAGTGATAACAGTATGGCTTTAATCATAGTTAAACCTAAATTGGCTTAAAGTTAGACCAATGATGCACTACGCAATTGATTTTCACAATTTGTTTGAGTAAATGTGAGGGCGAAGGGGTAGAAATCTCAGAGAAGAGGTTTTTGGTTATACACTTTATGGTTAGCCTTCTGAGGGATTTTTATGACAAATTTAGGCATAAAAAAACCACAATTAAGTGGTTTAGATTAAGTATGGTGGAGAGGGATAGACTTGCTTACAT
>NZ_PNDU01000383.1:0-1954 GCF_005886635.1 Pseudoalteromonas sp. S558
AAACAAGGCGAATTTACGCGTCAATAGCTGGCCTATTGCAAGTAAATTCAACGCAGTTAGCGCTGAAAATAGCTGCTTGAGATAGATTTATTATCCAGAGTTCAGGTTATTTAGTCATTTTTAGCTGCGCGACTAGCTCGCTAAGCCTCGCTATTTTTATATTACTTAGTTGCCTGTAATCAAAATACGGGCACACAATAATATTGTTAGTTGTGTCTATTGCAAACTCGTCGTCGAGCCAATCAAATTGTGCATGCAACTTACCTTGTTGTAATAAGTTTTTAGCGTGCGTACGCCCTGCAATTATGTGTAACTGGTTTTTATTGCTAGTAGCTTTATCTGCGCAAGTAATAGTAGTGTTAGGCGCGCTAAATAGCAGAGCAGTTTTACTACTTTTTTGCAGTAAAAACTCATCGCGATATTGTTGCCAAGTAGGGGCTTGTTTGGCAAATGAGTAATGCTCACTTGGCAGAGCAAACAACACTTTGGCGTAGACGTTAAATACCTTGCGCCAACCATTACCGCAGTGCTGGTTTATGGTATTTATTTGTTCATTTATAACCGGCTCAAGGCATTTAAGGGTTTCAAAAAAAGGCATTGGCGGCGCTTTTGCTACGTATACCGCCACGCTAAATTGTATATCACCTAAACCAACTAATTGCGTGTTCAACCTAGTTAGCCTTGTTTTGCGCTAAAATACGGTCGAGGTTGTTTGCAAAGTTCTGGCGGTCGGTTTGACTAAGTGGCGGCGGCCCACCACTCATTTCTACGCCACTTGAGCGCATGGTATCCATAAAGTCGCGCACGTTAAGTATTGAGCGGATATTTTCTGTGGTATAAAGCTCCCCACGTGGGTTGAGTGCTTGCCCGCCGTTATCAATTACTTCACTTGCTAACGGGATATCGCCCGTGATCACTAAATCGCCTTTTTCAACACGTTTTACTATTTCGTCATCGGCCACATCAAATCCCGACGATACTTGAACGCGGCTTATGTATTTTGATGGCGGAATACGCATTGCGTGATTAGCCACTAAAATAGTCTCGATTTTCATACGCTCTGCAGCTCTAAAAAGTATTTCTTTTATAACAACAGGACACGCGTCTGCATCTACCCAAATTTTCATGCTATGGTCATTTTTATTGCTTTAGAATTAATATGATCCTATAGCAAATTTTTTTAATCGGCTAGCAAACTTTATATCCATCTATATTTAGATAATACGTACGATTTATGTAATTAAAAAAGGAGCTTACATGAAGGCTATTAAATACGGTTTACTTATTACAGGGTTGTTTTTTCTTAGTGCCTGCACCAGCCCTCCAGAGGGAATAACACCCGTTAAAAACTTTGATATACAAAAATATAAAGGCAAATGGTTTGAAATAGCGCGGCTTAATCACTCATTCGAAGAAGGTATGGAGCAAGTTACCGCGACTTATTCAATTAACGACGACGGCACAGTAAAGGTCCTTAACAAAGGGTATTTAACGGATGATAAAAAATGGGATGACGCTGAAGGCTTAGCCAAGTTTGTTAAGGGCACTGACACTGGACATTTTAAAGTCTCGTTTTTTGGTCCATTTTATGGCGCTTACGTGATTTTTGAGCTTGATCAACCCGATTATCAATATGCATTTATAACCAGTTACAACAAAGGTTACTTGTGGTTTTTGTCGCGTACACCAACGGTTAGCAAAGAACTTAAAAAGCACTTTTTAACTAAAGCTAAAGAACTAGGGTTTGCTACCGATGAAATAATTTGGGTAAATCATTAGGGTCTGTTTATCTTTCGAGGTTGAATTTGCAGCAGACTGCTTGGTATTTAGGCAAGGCAGAGCCTATGATGTGTGGTTATTCCCCATAAATAGGCGATAACGCAGCATAGATACCAAACATGCGCTGCCCTTTGGGTTCTTTCTAGGGACGATTAACTCTTTGTTGCTCGGTTTT
>NZ_PNDU01000384.1:0-5506 GCF_005886635.1 Pseudoalteromonas sp. S558
TTCAAACTTTTCTTTTGCCATGACGGAACCTATCAGTTTTGTGTATCTAAATTACATATGAAAATAATCCACCAGAGGTAGATTAAGTTAATTTTTTCAAATAGTATTTTCTGACAGATAAAGGAAGTAATCAAGGAGATTCTTAGGACTGGTGCTGATAGGCAGAGTCGAACTGCCGACCTCACCCTTACCAAGGGTGCGCTCTACCAACTGAGCTATATCAGCAACACAAGAACTGGAGCGGGCAGCGGGAATCGAACCCGCATCATCAGCTTGGAAGGCTGAGGTAATAGCCATTATACGATGCCCGCATAAAAATCTGTTCTTAAACTACCTCTAACCGTCAAGAATAAAGTGGTGGAGGGAGCTGGATTCGAACCAGCGAAGGCTGAGCCGTCAGATTTACAGTCTGATCCCTTTGGCCGCTCGGGAACCCCTCCACGATAATTCTCTACTAATTCACTTCCGGTAAAAGGAAAGTGGTGCCGACTAACCGAGTCGAACGGTTGACCTACTGATTACAAGTCAGTTGCTCTACCAGCTGAGCTAAGTCGGCACTGCTTTAGTACGGGGCGAGATATTAGAGTAAGGTTTATTGGGATGCAACTATAAAATCAAAAAAAGTGTAATTTTTTAGTTTAAATGCTCAATATTCATGCGAAAACACATTTTTTGTGCTTTTTTATGCTGTTTTACTTAGTTCGCGCCAATAATTTAATCCCTTCATTACAAGCAATGAATCAAAAATACTTCCTTCAAATTGCTGTTGTAATAGCGAACCATAGCCCCCGGCAAAAATAATCTGCACTGCTTGGTCTGCTTTTTGGACATTTAAATGTAACTTGGCTTGTCCAATTGCCCCTATGGTTGCGACTAAAGCACCATTTTTTAAACCATTAGGCGTATTTTTACCCAGTTCATTGGTAAATGGAGTTTTACCATCATCAAAAACACCCTGGGTGTTTTGTGTAAGCGATGAGGTCATTAAATCAAGCCCGGGTAAAATCCAACCACCCAAATGCAGCCCTTCACAATTGAGTACATCAATTGTGGTTGCGGTGCCCGCATCAACAACTATAAATGCTTTGTTAGGGTATAGTTTAAATCCAGCGATTAATGCCAGCCATCTATCTATACCTAAATTACCCACATGCTCGTAAGCGCATATAAGATCTCCAAGTGTTTTGCTTACCTTAGCTTCAAAGCAAGTAATATTATTACTTGCCGCTTGCGTGAGAATATCGTTTAGTAAATCACTGCGCCCTACACGGGCATAAATCACTTCGGTGATTTTTAACCAAGGTAGGTTATTTATATCTGCTGGCTGTGATTGTTCGTTATGCCAAAGTACAGCTTTTAACGATGTATTACCCACATCTATCAGTAATTTCATATTTGTGCCTTTCTAAGGGAGACTTCGCCCCCGTAATAGCTTTTCACTTCGCCATCTTGTCGAATCCGTATGCCTCCTTGTGGATCGATTCCCTCACATATTCCACGCCAGCTTCTATGACCTGTATTTAGCTCAACGCACTCTCCTGCAAATGCATTAAGCGAATTCCATTGCTCATACATAGCATGTAAGCCAGTTTGACGGTATTGAACCAAGCGCTGCTCTAAATAGTAGGTAAGCGATGCCACCAGCTGGTTTTTATCGAGCTGTTGAGCATGTTGACTTAAATCAGTCCATGCTTGATCTATATGTTGGCTAAAGCTCTGTGGCATTTGTAGGTTTATACCTATACCTATTACGAGCTGACACGGCCCTTGTGGCTGCCCATCAAGTTCAACCAATACGCCAGCTAACTTTTGCTTATTCAAGTAAATATCATTTGGCCACTTCAGTTCTACTTCAATACTATAAAGCGCTTTAATAGCATCATATACTGCTAAGCCAACAGCAATAGATACGCCCATTGCAGCTTGAATACCATCATCTAATCGCCAAAAATAGCTATAATACAAATTGGCACCAAATGGCGATTGCCATACACGTCCACGACGCCCTCGTCCTGCTTGCTGCATTTCAGCAACAATTACAGTACCTGATTCAAGCTCTGTTTTACTTTGTATGCGGCGCATTAACTCACTATTAGTTGAGTCAATTATAGGGTGCACTTCTACACTCGCTGTTTGTGCACCTAATGCCGTGTAATGTTGTTGTATTTTTGATTGGTTTAAAAGTCCTGCGTAGTTATTTAAGCGATACCCTTTACCTGTTACTTTAAAAATATCTAAACCCATATCTTGTAAACTTTGCACATGCTTACTTATTGCTGCACGACTGATACCTAACTGTTCACCCAGTGCTTGGCCAGATACGAAGCCACCTTGATTTAAGGCATTTAAAATGGCGAGTTTATTACCATCAGGTGCTTTCACTGTGCAGGCTCTCCATATATTTGGCATTCGCTTTCATTATTAATTAAGCGCACTTCATGCTCTAACACTATGTTATATTTAGCAAACACGGTATGTTGAATATGTCTAATCATCGTTATGAGGTCGCTTCCTTCACTATTTCCATGATTAACTAGTACCAAGGCCTGCTGCTTATGCACCTCAATACCCGCTACTCTATGCCCTTTTAAACCGACCTGGTCAATTAACCAACCTGCCGCTACCTTATGATGGTTTTGCCCGTATTTGTAATGAGGTAAATCTGCAAACGACTTTAATAGATCAGCCAGCTGTTGGTTGGTTATTATAGGATTTTTAAAAAAGCTGCCTGCATTCGGTAAAATGTAAGGGTTTGGCAATTTGCTATTGCGCGTTTGTATTACTTGATCGAACACTGCACGAGGCGTAATAGTAGCTAGTTGCTGTAACGGGCCATAACTTAAAACTGGTTGCCATTTTTTAGGTATGGCAAAATACACCTGTGTAATAACCGCTTTATTTTTTAACGCATGTTTAAAAATAGAATCGCGATAGCCAAATTGACACTGCTCGTTAGTTAACGTCATCATCGCTTTATTAGCTATATCAAAATACTCAACTGATTCTATAAACTTGGCGAGCTCTACACCATATGCACCAATATTCTGTACTGGTGATGCACCAACAGTACCAGGAATAAGTGCTAAGTTTTCAAGCCCTGGGATGTTTTTATCTAATAAATGACTCACTAATTGGTGCCAATTTTCGCCTGCTGCAACACAAATTAAATAATCGTTCTCGCGTTCATTAATTTTAATGCCTTTGGTCGCCATTTTAATAACGCTACCAAGATAATCGTTCAAAAATACAGTATTACTGCCTTCACCTAATAAGCAAAAAGGTAGCGTAAAGCTTTGTGTTTTTAGTTGATCAAGATGAGTTATTTCAACAAAATTTTGGCATTGATTCTTTAATGCAAATGTATGTAAATGTTGTAATGCGTGCGCCACAAAGCTCTCTAAATATACCGGTAACTAATCGTGATAGTTTACCCCATCGTCGCAAATTGCGCATCAGAATGTAAAAATTGCTCAACCCTCTTACTCAATCATGATATAAAACCAGCACTTTTTATTTGTGTTTAGGGTAATTATGAAAATTAAACCTCTTTTTTTAAGCCTCGCTATGGCGGGTATGTGTTCGCAAGCAATGGCTAATGCGATTGATCAAAACTCATACGCCAATCTTGATGACGTTATTACTACTCACTTAAGCCTTGATTTAGATGTCGATTTTGCCGACAAGCAGTTAGAAGGTTTTGTTGAGCACACTCTTCAGTGGAATAACAGCAACAGTAAAACACTCGTACTTGATACCCGTGACTTAGACATTGATAAAGTAATGTACCAAGACCAAAGCGGTAACTGGCACAAAGCTAAATTCGATTTAGCTAAACGTGACGATGTGAAAGGCTCAAAACTTACTATTAAGTTCAAAAGCCAAGCTAAAATAGTCCGTATTTACTATAACAGCCGCCCAGAAGCATCTGGTCTGCAATGGTTAACACCAGAGCAAACGGCGAGTAAAACGCACCCATTTATGTATAGCCAATCGCAAGCGATTCATGCACGTAGTTGGATCCCTGTACAAGATACGCCAGCAATGCGTGTAACGTACTCTGCCCGTATTCATACACCAAAAGACATTCGCGCTGTAATGAGTGCCGACAATAAAGACGCACTTTATAAAGATGGCGATTACCACTTTGCTATGCCGCAAGCTATTTCACCTTATCTAATTGCTATTGGCGCGGGTAACTTAGAATTTAAAGCCATGTCACATCAAACTGGTATTTTTGCAGAGCCTACCATTTTAGAAGCCTCAGTTGCTGAGTTTGACGACACTCAAGCGATGATAGACAAAACCAATGCGATGTACGGCGAATATGCTTGGGGCCGTTACGACTTACTTATGCTACCGCCTAGCTTTCCGTTTGGTGGCATGGAAAATCCGCGCTTATCGTTTATTACACCTACCGTAGTGGCAGGCGACAAAAGCTTAGTTAACTTAATTGCGCACGAACTAGCGCATTCTTGGTCTGGAAACTTAGTAACTAACGCAACATGGGAAGATTTATGGTTAAACGAAGGTTTTACCTCATACGTTGAAAACCGCATTATGGAAGAAGTGTTTGGCCGTGACCGCGCTGTTATGGAACAAGCATTAGACTCTGCAGGCCTTCGCGCTCAGCTTAAAACGATTGATGCGCCAGATACACGCCTTAATTTAAAACTAAACGGCCGCGATCCAGACGATGCGTTTAGCTCAGTGCCTTACACTAAAGGTCAGTTATTTTTAATCTACCTAGAAAACAAATATGGTCGTGACAAGTTTGACCCATTTGTAAAAGCGTACTTTAAAGAGTTTTCGTTTAAATCACTGACAACTGCGCAATTTGTAACTTATATAAAAGCTAACTTAATTGAAAAGTATCCGGGCGTTGTAAGCATGGACAAAGTAAATGAGTGGATTTTTGAACCAGGCTTACCAAATGATGCGCCAAATCCTACTTCTGATGCATTTGATAAAGTAGACACTGCAACAGCAGCATGGTTAAAAGGCGGCACAACGGCTGCTCAATTACCAACTATTGATTGGTCTGTCCATGAATGGCTACACTTTTTAAATAACTTACCACGCGATTTAAGCCAAGATCATATGGAAGAGCTAGATAATGCGTTTAACTTAACGCAATCAACCAATGCTGAGCGTGCATTTGCATGGTTTATGCTTGCTGTAGGTAATGGCTATCAACCAATTTACCCTGCACTTAATGCGCATTTATCTGGTATAGGCCGTCGTAAGTTAATTGTACCTTTGTATAAATCACTGATCACTAACGGTAAAAAAGATTGGGCGCAAAGCGTGTACTTAAAAGCACGTCCGGGTTATCACCCGCTTGCACAAGGCACCATTGACGCATTATTTGAATAAATAATAGTGTTATACCAATTTTATTCAAAACATGATTATTCTAGCGTATTAAATAACTCACTAACGACGTTAAAAATTATTTATATAGAACAACTATGTACCATAATTTTAGCCTTGTTATTGCGCTATTTTC
>NZ_PNDU01000385.1:0-3950 GCF_005886635.1 Pseudoalteromonas sp. S558
ACCTGAACTCTGGTTAAAAGATTTTCAGTGAAAACAGGGCGAATTTACGCGTCAATAGCGGGCCTATTGCAAGTAAAATCAACGCAGTTAGCGCTGAAAATAGCCGCTCGAGATAGATTTATTATCCAGAGTTCAGGTTATTTACTTTTTATATTTTTTATTGCTTTTAAAATGTCGTCTGGGCGCTGAAAAACTGCCATATGAT
Source organism: Pseudoalteromonas sp. S558 (assembly GCF_005886635.1). NCBI lineage: Bacteria > Pseudomonadati > Pseudomonadota > Gammaproteobacteria > Alteromonadales > Pseudoalteromonadaceae > Pseudoalteromonas > Pseudoalteromonas sp. S558. Next base: position 206 of record NZ_PNDU01000385.1, read on the forward strand.
CGCTATTACTCAGCGGTATATATTGCCCTCCCGATTGCTCGCTAATTTGCTGGCTCCATAAAGAGCCCTCTTGTTGCCATAAGACTAAATCATCAATGTATCCTGGCTCTGCATTTTTAATATCATACGATTCAAAATCAGTATCTATAACGGAGATTGGAGTAGATTTGGCTATATCAGCACTAATAACACGGTTTAAATCATCATGATAATTCATGATCTCTCTTGCTCGAGTTACTTGTTTATCAATTTGAGTACGGCTTTGGCTTATTAAATCAAAATACAGCCAATCCATCTCTGCTTTATATTGTGAAGGGATGAGTGTTTCAACCGTTGTGCGCTCATCAGTTAATTTATCTCGAGTCCTTTGCGTCCAATTACCTTCCTCTATATGTGTTATCAAAGCATCTCCCGTATCTCTAAACCAATATACGGGCCAATCTTGGTACAAACTAATAGAGTGTGGCAACAAAATATCAGGGTCAATCCACACCATACCGTTAAGGCCAGTTACAAATTGTGAATCCGGTGAGTTCTGCCATAAATGAGCCAAAATATTTGCGCTGGCAAAGCTAACAATAATTAGCTCCTTTTCATTAAGCAGCCCCAACGTTTTATCTAATGCAGGTACAAAGGAAGTATACGATGGTTGCTCAGCAGAGCTACTAAAACCATTTCCAAAGCGTTCTATGACGTGTACACGATGAGTTTTTGCTATCAATGGCTGCAGTAATGAAAACCAAGCACTGTCACTATGAAAGTTTTTATTAAAGCCTGATAAAAGAATAATCGCAGGCCCCGAATGTTCAAGACCCATGCTACGTACGTGTACATCTTTTTTTTGTTGCTGATCAATACGGTATAGTTTTGAATAGGTATCGAGTTTAGTTCTACTTACTGTATCAAAAAAGCTAACTACTTCATTCGTGGTGCTAAAGTCATTAAAAACCCAACTATGCCCACCCCCTTCAATTGCCACCAATTGGTTAATATAAGTCTCGTTTTTAAATAGATACTTAGCGACTGTTTGGTTTTTTTGTAATTGTACATCCGCATCTATGCCGTTTGCTTTAGCTATTAATTCAATAGCAAGTGTACTTGGAATTAACCCAAAGTTTGAATATGCCCTCCCCTCAAAAGGTAAAGACTGGTCATTTGTTCCGTGTACCATCATGTAGTTGGTGTGATTTACTATCTCGCATCGTTGAGACAGCTGCTCTGACATAGGCGAGGCAACTGATGCTATGGCCGCAAACTTTAAACTACTATTACACATTAAATTTTGTGTAAATAAACCTCCTTGAGAAAACCCGACCGCAAAAAGCTCTCCATCAATAATGTTGTATTTAGCTTTAACATCATCAACAACATTTTCGACAAACGCCAAATCATTAATACCTAATCGATGAGGTTTATTACAGTCGCATCCTTCATTCCACTCTTCAACTTTTGATTGTGGGTAAACAACTATATAATTTTCTGATGCAGATTCAAACGCAGCCATACTCTGCATGTTTTTAGCGCCCTGCCCAGAGCCATGAAAGGCCAGTAAAAGCTTATAAGACTTTTTCGCATCAAAATTATTACTTGGCATTGCAATATAATAGCTTCGGTTATTTAAATTAATTTTTGTTAAATTACTGGGTTCTGTGCCCGTCAGTTTTGAGTCTTTGTTGGTACCATTACAGCCCATTAATAATAATGTAACCGCCATTATTTTTAATAATAAATATAAATAAACACGCATTTTCTTTACTCTTATTAAATATGAGTGAGTAGCAAATCATGTATTTACTTAGTACGGCCATCGTTGGCGCTTATGTTTTTGTTATATTTATGTTATGTTTAAAAAACCGATGTAATTTCAATACCATAGAGAACCCTATGGCTGTCCGTATTTCGGCCGTTATTTTTGACGAAGAGCAACGAACATTAAAAAGTGACAGTCAAACTAGAAAACTTGAACCAAAAGTGTTCAGTTTATTAACGGCTTTACTAGCAGCCAATGGGAAAATTGTCACTCGAGACCAACTCATAGTTGAAGTCTGGAATAATCGGGTTGTAGGCGAAGGTGCAATCAACCGAACCGTGTCTTTATTAAGAAACCATTTTTCAGCGTTCACTGATGAGACCATTATTGAAACTGTGCCTACTCAAGGATATCGGTTAGTTGCTACTGTAACGAATACAGATATTTCGCACGATAAAATGCCTGCTGATCAAAAGGTTGCTTTTAAAAGCCAATTATTTAAAAAACCTGTGCGCAATATCAAAAAAGCATCAATTATTGCAGTTACTATAGCCCTGCTATTGATTGCTCTTTTAAGCACCGCCTCCAAAGTTAAAAACTTAACCACACCGAATCAATTATCACTTGTTAGTGCACCATTGGTCGGTTTGCAAGGCAGAGAATACAAGCTATCAGCAACCCAATTTGGAGGGCTCATTTTATTTCATCATCTTGATGAGGATGACCGTCAATCGATCTATTTATACAATACAAAAACACATGCTCAAAACCAGATACTCACCAACTCGTTAGCGGCTATAAGCGCTGATGGAAAACGTATTGTTTATGCAACACATCTTAATGAACAATGTTTAATTTCGATTTATTATGTACTCACAAAGCAAAAACAATCTTTATTCCCATGCGATGAGCCTCCCACTTCATTAGTATGGGGAGAAAATAACACCTTTTACTTCAACAAGCGTTTTAGTAAATCTCATCCATATCAAGTATATAGCTATAATGTAAACACAAGTAGATTAAAACAGATTACAAACCCGAATAGTAAGAATAATACCAAAGGTGATTTTGATTTTTCCTACAACCATCATAACAACCAACTCGCTATTATTCGTTATATAAGCGAAAGCCAATCAACAATAATTATAAAGCTTGAAGAGCAGCAACTAAACAAACACACAGTGAACCTTCGTCTTAAAAACTTGGTATGGCACCCAAATGGTAATACATTAATTATTGCCGACACCAATAGGCTTTTTTCACTAGATACGACTAACGGCCAATATACACTTCTTAAGCAATTAGATTTTACAATTAGTTCTTTAGCGGTTATTCCAACCAAATTGAATGCCTCGCTATTAGTAAGTAGTCTTGATGTCGTAAGCGAAATTGTAAAGTATAACACTCTAAACCACAGTCAACATGTGTGGCAGCAAAGTGCGCGTACAGAGCTTCTTCCCCGTATGCAGGCTCACACACAGACTTTTTTATCTACGCGTTATAAAAGTCACCATTTTTGGAGAGTTAAAAACAACAAAGCCCAATTAATTGATATCGATTTTCCCTTTGACTTACAGTTTGTCCGCTACGAACTGTCTGATGATGGCAGTCGTATTTTATTTACTAAGCACGGCGATGTTTTTGAACTAGATTTAAATAAAAATACCTATCAAAAAGTATTTATTAAAAACCGCAGTAGTTATGTTGCTAATTACGACGCACACAATAACATTATTTATAGCGGCAACTATTCTGGACAATGGCAACTGTGGTTGTATCAACGAAGTACAGACAAACACACTCAATTAACCTTAAATGGAGGCTACAGTGGCAGAATTGTTGATCAATACCTCTATTACTCAAAATTTAATGTAGATGGCTTGGTAATCCCCCCATTTTTAATGGAGGCTATCTGTAGAATTTCCGTTGTTTAACTTTTCCAGCTTTTGTATGGGTGTTATGCCACCTATGCCCATATTAGGGCGTTCATTATTT
>NZ_PNDU01000386.1:0-954 GCF_005886635.1 Pseudoalteromonas sp. S558
ATTCAACAAAGTATCGCAACACCCAGCTTACTGAGTCAAATAATCATGTGTAAATACCAGTTTGGCTTACCGCTTTATCGCCAAGAAACATTGTTTGCCGATATCGGTATTGAGTTGAGCCGACAAACCATGTCGAGTTGGATGCTACGCTGCGCGCAATTGTTGTCACCGCTGTATCAGCGCTTAAAAGAAACCTTGTTATCTCAAGCGGTTATTCATGGCGATGAAACTCCGCTCAACGTTATTAACGCAGATAAAGCAACCAGCTATATGTGGCTGTATTGTTGTGGCGATGATAAACCAAGTAAAGGCACTAATATTGTTCTGTTTGATTATCATAACAGTCGTGCGGCCCACTGTGTGGTTGATTTTCTTGACGGTTACCAAGGCTACATGCACGTTGATGGCTACAAGGCATACGAGCAAACGAAGGCAACACTGGTTGCATGCCTTGCCCATATACGCCGTAAATTCATCGAGGCCAAAGGCAATAATAAAAAAACTGTCAAAGCGGATGTGGCGCTCAACCTCATTGGTAAGCTCTACGGTATTGAGCAAGCCATCAAAGATAAACCGGCCGATGAAAAATTCACCGTTAGGCAGCAAAAAGCCAAACCAATCGTTGATGAATTGTATCAATGGTTGCTCAAGCACAAAGATAAAATACCGCCCAAAATGGCGCTAGGTAAAGCCATTACCTATGCGATAAATCAGTTTGAAAAATTCAGGCGTTACCTCGATGATTGCAGGCTCAGTATTGATAATAACCGCGCAGAGCGAGCCATAAAACCGTTCGTGATAGGGCGAAAAAACTGGCTATTCTCAAATACCAGCAAGGGCGCGCATGCGAGTGCCGTACTCTATAGTCTTGTTGAAACAGCAAAGGCCAATGACCTTGTGGTGCATGATTATATTTCTACTTGCTTGCAGCACCTTGCTAATCAGCCAGATAAC
>NZ_PNDU01000387.1:0-9008 GCF_005886635.1 Pseudoalteromonas sp. S558
ATCGTCATTTTTTCACCCAAATTTGTATGCTTATTAGCATAACATTTCTTTCTTAATGGGTGGCCAAAATCACTGTACCACTACATTGGTCAATGAGTACACGTATGGAATCAACTTTGGTGTCTCACGCCCTGAAAATAGCTGTCTGGCGCCGAGGTAAACCTAAAGATGTTATTGTACATAGCGATAGAGGCTGCCAATATGCATCCTATGCTTATCGTGATTTATTAAGCGAACCTCATTTAGTACAAAGCATGAGTTGTAAAGGCAACTGCTGGAACAATGCCTGTGTCGAAAGTTCTTTCCATTCACTCAAGGTTGAAGCTATCCAATATGAGCCTATTATGAAGCGAGAAATCATGAGGCAGCAATCAAGATACTGTTTTTAATGTAAATTTCAAATCACTAAGAGATATTTTTTAAAATCATGCCTACATTAATCCAAGCCTGAGAGCCTTTTGCGATCACGTTCCATCTACAACGTTAATCAATAATGCATTATATCCCTCAATAAATAGCATTCATGCTACTAACCAGATAAAATTCGCGGCAATTAAATATGAGCGAAGTGAAGTTGTCATGAGTAGAAAGATTGAACTATTAGCCCCAGGCGGTGATGTAAACGCGGTAAAAGCCGCCATTGTAGCCGGTGCTAATGCGGTTTATTGTGGGTTAGATACCTTTAATGCACGTAACCGAGCGTCTAATCTTTCGTTTGATGAGCTTAACGGCGCACTTCGCTTGGCCCATGAATACGGCTGCGAAATATTTTTAACCCTAAATGTAGTGATATTAGAGCACGAAATGGGTGCGCTATTTAAGCTATTAAATCAGCTAGTAAATACCACGCTCGACGGTATTATTGTGCAAGATTTAGGGTTGTTCAATATAGTTAAAAAGCACTTTCCTACTTTGCATATTCACGCATCGACTCAGTTAACTACCCATAACGAATCACAGGTTGAATTTTTAGCCCGCATTGGCGCTACACGTGTAAATTTATCGCGCGAGCTTAACTTAACTGAAATTAAAATACTGACCGACGTAGCGCATAAATGCGACGTATTAACCGAAGTATTTGTGCACGGCGCATTATGTATTGCGTTTTCAGGGCAATGTTATTCAAGCTCAGTAAGCGTGGGTAACTCGGGTAACCGTGGTCGCTGCTCGCAAGCGTGTCGTGATGAATACGAGCCAACGGCGATGGGTAACAAACACCCATTAAACTTAAAAGACAACTCAGCCTATTTTGATTTACCTGAGTTGGTAGCCGCAGGCGTTGACTCGCTAAAAGTAGAAGGCCGCATTAAAGGCGCTAACTACGTACATACTGTTATTGATAGCTGGCGCAAACAAATAGATACCTTTGTACAAACAGGTAACTTAATTGAAGACGACTCGAGCTTATATAAAGTGTTTAACCGTAACTTTACCAATAAGTTTTTAACCGGCGACATGACCAAAAACATGTTTACCGATAACCCGCGCGACCATAGCTTTGATCACGCAAACGAAAAAAACAACGCAATTTCGGTCGTGCAAATTTACGATGCACAGCAAGAGCTTTCTACTCAAAAAAGTGAAATTGATTCGTTAGTTAAAAAGAAAATTGAATTTTTAGATATTTCAAAGCGCGAGCTTACATTAGAATTTACAGGGCAATTAAATCAGCCATTCACTGTAAACATAATTATTGAAGATAAAAACAATATTACACTTTCGAATAAAAACGCAGAAGAGCCTCTACGCTTTGAAGTTCAATCGCAAATGCCTATGCAAACCGCCGATAAATCGGTTGTTGATATTGCTGCTATTGATAAACGCTTTAAAACCTTTAGTAATGCCAATTTTGACATTAAAAATATGGATTACTCAAACTTAGGCAACAACTTAAGCATTCCGTTTAAAGAGCTCGCTCGTATTAAAAAGCAAGTCGCGTTTTTATTAAACGAAGGCAAAGATGTACTCGCCCCTGTTGAACTGCCTAAACTAGTAAACCACGAAAAAGCCGATAACAAAACAACACTCTCTATTTTAATATCGGACATAAAAGACGTTCACCTATGTGATTTAACCGACGGCGATGTTTACTTTAAATTACCAGAGAGCTTTAGAACCGATAACGATAAATACATTAATGTATTTTTAGAGCACCCACAGTTAATTCCGTGGTTTCCGGCGGTATTAATTGGTAAAGATTTTGAAGAAGCGGTACGTTTACTCGAAGTTGTAAAACCTAAGCTTATTATTAGTAACAATACAGGCGTGGCATTTAAAGCAGTACAAATGGGTATTGACTGGATTGCAGGCCCGTTGTTAAACACCACAAACTCTTATGCGTTACTAACACTACAAGAAGATTTAAACGCAAAAGGTGCGTTTATTTCAAACGAAATAAACAAACCACAAATGCGTAATATTAAACGCCCTAACAACTTTAAAATGATGTACAGCATTTATCATCCAATACTAATGATGACTAGCCGACAGTGTTTTTTCCAGCAAACCGTTGGCTGTAAAAAACCACGTATTGACGCAAGCTGTATGTTGAGCTGTAAAAAAGAAACAACCGTTACCAATGTTAAAGGCATTAGCTTTGCAATTGATAAACAAAAAGGCGGCTACCCGAGCATTTATAACCACGAGCAATTTTTAAATATGGATATTGTGACTGATTACGCTGACAAGTTTGACGAGTTTATGATTGATTTAACCGACATTGGCTCAGGCGACAAAGAAAAACTCGATAAAGCCGTGTTACTTGCGCATTTTCAGGATTTAATTAGCGGGCAAACACACGCTGCTGATCAGTTAAATCACATGGTAAAAGTAAAAACACGTCAGCAATATGTTGAAGGCTTAAATAGCTAAGGTAAGTAATAAAATGACATTGCCATTATTATATTCATTACAACACTGCCCATACGCAATGCGTGCACGAATGGGTATTTTAATGGCAGAGCAACACGTGCTACTACGCGCTATTAAAACTAAAAATAAACCACCGCACCTTTTGCAAATATCGCCAAAAGGCACGGTGCCTGTTTTATTACTGCCGAATAATCAAGTTATAGATGAAAGCCTAGATATTATGCTGTGGGCTTTAAAGCAAAACGATCCGCATAATTTACTGCATACTCAAGACCCATTAGCACTTGAGCGCATGCTTGAATTAATTAAGCTAAACGACACGCAATTTAAACCGGTGCTTGAAAAGTATAAGTTTTATGCTCGCACAAAAGACATGGCACAAATTTATTATCAAAAAACCTGCGAAGAGTTTATTAAGCAATTTGAAGCAAAACTAACCACACATAAATACTTAATGGGCAATGAAAAAAGCCTAGCCGATTATGCTCTGCTGCCATTTATTAGACAGTTTGCCCGCGTAGATAAACACTGGTACTTACAAAGTGAATACACGCATGTACGCGCATGGTTAAACGAGTTGTTACACACCCCCATGTTCACCAAAGTCATGGCCAAATACGATTTGTATATGGACTGCGGCGAAGAGTTTTTATACGGCGCTGCAAAGGGTAATAAATACTTAGGCAGTGCAAAGTAATAATAAAAATCTTACTTATTTCCTCTAAACTAAGGCTTGTTAAGGCCAGTTTTACTAACTGTTTCCTTTATTAGCTGTGAGTAAACATAACCGCCTACCGCCCCCGTAAGCAGTTGCGCATAAAATCCCCAACCTCGCGCGCCAGCTATAATATGAATATTCATAATTGACTCAATGGCAACTAAAACAACAGCAAAAGCGATAACACCCGCAATAACAAATAGCTGAGTTTGTTGTTTTTTAACTTTTTTATACAGCAACCCTGCGGCGAAAAAAGCGATAGTAAGTGCAATAGCAATAATAGCGCCATAGGTGGGTAATAAGCCTAACCAATCATCAAGCGTTAAATTAACACGATCACTAAAGCCTACCACAACACCCACATTAACTAATTGATTGACAACGTATTGACTATGAAACAAGCTAGCAAGTGTGAATGTAAGTAACCAAGAAACTAAAAATGAAGGGAGTATACGTGTTAAAAACGACATGGTTATCTCAACTTAAAATGAAACTTTTTTCCTACAGTAGCAAAGGCTTGCGCCGTAAACAACGTATCCCTTATCTAATATGGTTTACGCTGTTATCGCTTTGTGCGTTTAACGCTAATGCACAAGCCGCATTACCAAAGGAGCAATACAGTACAAAAACACTGGCTACGCAATTACAGTCTCCGTGGAGCATGGTTGAACTACCAAACGGCACATGGTTAATTACAGAGCGTGATGGTCACGTCGTTATAATTAAAAACAACGCGCAATTAAGAGTAAAACTAGATCTGATCGGTTTATACGTTGCAGGCCAAGGGGGTTTACTCGATATTGTCTTATCACCAGATTATAACGACTCCAAAGAAATTATTTTTACCTATGCCCAAGGTGATGCAAGCGCAAACCGACTTGTTATTGCTAAAGCCACGTTTGATGGAGCTGACTTTTCAAAGCCTAACGTTATTTATAAAGTCGCGACTGATAAAAACACACCGCAACACTATGCTGGCCGTGCCCTAGCCCTACCCGACAATACCTTGCTATTTTCAAATGGTGATGGGTTTGATTTTAGAGAGCAAGCACAAGTTATTACCAGCCAGCTTGGTAAAATATTACGCATAAACTTAGATGGCAGCACTCCAACAGATAACCCATTTATTAATCATGAAAACCCAAACGCCCATGCTGTTTACTCACTTGGCCACCGTAACCCGCAAGGCCTAGTTTATGATTACGATACGCAGCAAATTGTTAGCCACGAGCACGGCCCCGCAGGCGGTGACGAGCTAAATTACTTATCCGCTGGCACTAATTATGGCTGGCCGGTAATCACCTACGGCAAAGATTACTCACAAGCGCGTATTTCACCATTTACCGAATATAAAGGCATGCAAAAGCCAAGTGTTAATTGGACGCCATCAATAGCCCCTTCCGGCATGGCATATTACGGATCTAAACACGCAGCTTTTCCTTCATTACAAAAGCATGTACTGATCACTACTTTGGTCGATAAAAAGCTCTACAGCGTTAACCTAGCCAATGGTGAATTTACGCAGTCTCACGTATTTCCTGAGGCCGCAGGTCGATTAAGAGATGTGTTTGTTACCGCTGAGGGTAATATCGCGATATTAACCGACGGTAAAGAGGCAAAGCTAATGTTAGTCACGCCAAGGTAATTGGCGCTATTAATATTAGCTAAAGGCACATATTTATAATCAATAGGGATTTATAAAGCACATTCCCATTCATTATAAGCGTGCATACCATCGAGTAATTTTACCTTTAACGTTTCAATCATACTTAGATTCCCCTTGTTATCTATATTGAATGGACTGCCTATTAAGCGGACGGGTATTTTTCAATTAAAATGAATATTCAGTTTGATTTTATTCACTTTAAAACTTAGCTCCTTAAAATATTTCACATGGCTACATTCACTAGTAAGTAAACACTATGCAAATTAGGGAAATATAGCTGACCTAATTTATCCGTCATTTTAAAATCTAAACGGCAAGATCCGGGGATATGAGGAGTTTTAAATTTAATACTAATATCTACAACGTCACCTGGTGAAGTTTCCCCTATTGGCACCATACTCGCAGATGAACAAAGTAAATTTGAATGCGGGGTCAAACGTTTTAAATAGCGGCCTCGCCAAACATGTTTTCCAGAATTTTTTAAGCGCCATGTTTTAACATGGTGGCTATTTACTTTTAATGTTGTGCCATCAGGAATACTGATATCTTTTACAAACGTCGACCAATCATTTTTTAACATATTGTTGGTCTTAGCTGGTTGGTGCACCTCACTATTAAAAGTCCCCATATATAACAGCGCAACAAAAAGTAACGAAAAAATAACAGCTATACTAAGCACTGCATTTTTTCTTTTGGGCCGCTCAAGCCTATCTTGGATATTTTTAAAAGCAATATTAAGGTAAGTGTTCGACTCCTCCCGATCAGTTTCACATAAAACAGGATCATCATAATTAAAAAAAAACATCGTTTCATTGTCTGTTAAACAAAGAGCCTTAACCATTCGCTTTTGTAAAGCTGTACCTGCTTTTCTTTCACCATTAACTACTTTATTAAAATGTGAGCGACTGCAGCTACATTCAAAAATTAATTCTTTCTGACTTATTTTTCTTTGTACTAAGACTAAATCAACTTTTTCTTTTAAATTATTTTTATAACCACTCATAAAAGTTACCAAAACGTATCCTTTTTGTATTCAAATTGTATCCGACACATTTTTTTTATTCAAATAACTTTTTAAATGAGTAAGTTAGTGATCGAACGCAATTCATATTACTAAAGGATATAAAATGAGATTACTAACCAGCAGCGCCTTGGCAGCCATCATTATGATTACTAATAGCAGCTACGCCAACGAATACACAGCAGTTCTAAGCGAAGGGAAACACCGATTGCAATTTGATAACAATACAACCGAACATAAATTTACACTATCTGGCTCTGAGCTTATGCGGCTGTCACTCTCTCATGATCGCGATGTAGATATTGACATGTATGTAAATTATGGAGATAACCCAGTACCGCTTAACTCATCTTCCAACTTGGCGAATCGGTGTGCACCTTGGAATGCACCATCAATCACTCAATATAATGGTTCTCAAGAGGAATGTTCTGTTAATTTAGCCAAAACCAACCAAAATGAACAATTCAAAGTACTTTTTAAATACAGTTCTGACACCCCTGTAAGCAATGAAGCTATTGTCAGATACTATCCAATTGATTGTAAGCCTTATTTATATAGTACTCGCACTGTACTCAAACTCTGCCCCGTAACGCATGCTCAAGAACGTCATAATTACTCATACACCGAAAACTACCGCTGGAAAGTTACTCCTGAGAGTTCACTTCATACAGATGGTGATATACATGCTCGTGATATTAATAGAGGGGGTGGTAACTCAGACAAAGGGGAGCACCTATTTGCAGGTTTTAGCGGTAAAGTTATTTTCGATGGTTATTCCAGTAAATATGGCTACAACATTGTGATTTATAACTCGCAGTATAAGGTTGCAGCACGATATGCTCATCTTAGTTATTACACGGATGAGCCTAGTGTTACTACTGGTCAGCATATAGGTCAAATAGGTAACTCAGGTACTATAGACGCACACCTCCATATGGCTGTTTATAGAGACCTTGAAATCGACTCTTCAGGCTATAATAGCTTAGTGCAAGGAAAGCGACCAGCCTTAAAATACGCTGCTCAATTTGAATTTCCTTCTCGTAATGAGTTCGACATACGACCATAATTTATTTTCGGTGATTAGAGTATTATCACACTCTAATCACCGAATAGCCCTACTACAAAAAATTAATCGCTATATGCATCGCGTGAAAATAAAGGTACAGGTATTCCCTGCTTGCCGGATAACTGGACTTTTTCTCTATTGCGATAAATTAAGCTACACAGCCCCTACAATTGTACACGAAAACAACCACTGCTCGACTTTTTCAATCAACACAATTAGCGTTACCCTCTCGTTAATAAAAAGCACATAAAAGACGCACAAATACTCACCGACGATTTGACGACAAAATTAAAGCGCTTTACAAGTAGTATAAAGATCGCGCTATTTATGATGGTTTACCGAGTGCGGGATGATAAAATGAATGGATACACTGTCGATACTCATGCGCTAAATTTTTAAGGCATTAAAAAAAATTGGTATCAAACGTGCGCCAAAGTGATGTTGACGCACCATTTAAATAATTTTAGATACTACATGAGTTAGAATTACTATAATCACAACGTTCTGAGATTACAGGGGTGTCGATAATTGTTAATTTCACTGAATTCGAAATATTTAAATTCATTGAACCAATATAGTAAGGTGTACGCGAACCAAATAGAACTTTTTTAGTTCTATCTAAATCTATACTTATAAACTCGCCATTTGTTAAAGTAATAAATTTGTCTTTAATCACTTGTGCATAATCCCTACCATTAAATATATATTTGCCTGAGGGAATTGCTTTGTCTAAACCAAAAATAACTTCTTGGTAATTTATCACTTTTTCATTTAAAAGTTCTATAGCCGTATTATTTACCATATGTTTAAGTTTATCTTCAATTTTATTGGTAACTATAGAATTAAATAGAGGAATAAGATCCAGTATTGAATCAATATCTATATCACTAGACACTTTAAAGTTAGGATCTACTGTTGCGTTGCCAATAGTGCCTGTGTATGGATTATAATAACCTGTGATATTTAAGGTGTTGCTCCAAATTTTGATATTCCCTTTTACATAAAAGCTTTTTTTAATTTTTGCATTTGTAGAAAATGAAAAACCACCAAGTTTCACTTTTATGCGTCCATCAGGCTGACCTTGTAATAAAACTTTGAACGGGCCATTGAATTTAAGATCATAGCTTTGTAACGATGCTTTACCTGCTATGGCGCTTTTGACTTCTCCCTTAACATAAGCTTTTAATGTATCTTCGATACCTCGGATACTTTTTGATCTATTCGTAACTTTTACAAACTCATCATGAGTTAAAGATTTAGTATAACCAGCTACTGACAGTGTCCCTGTCGCCTGCCAAGATTCTATATAATGCTCATAATAGGCTTTAGTGTTAAAACTTACACATGCAGTTAGAACAACTGCTACAGTTAGCAATTTTTTTATATTCATCAATTAATTCCTTATTAGATTGATTCTAAAACTTAATGCTTGTTTAAAAAAAAAGCAATAAAAAAGGAACATATTACGATGAATTAGAAATAATAAACAAACTATGGTGTGGTTTAATAGATTCAACTACCCCAGTTAAGAGATAATCAACTTAACTAACCTGAACTCTGGATAATAAATCTATCTCGAGCAGCTATTCTCAGCGCTAACTGCGTTGAATTTACTTGCAATAGGCCAGCTATTGACGCGTAAATTCGCCTTGTTTTCACTGAAAAT
>NZ_PNDU01000388.1:0-381 GCF_005886635.1 Pseudoalteromonas sp. S558
ATGTAATGGGTTTTTTGCTATTTGGAGTTTCATAAATAGCATAATATTTTATGCTGAGCTCGGTAGTGGCCGCTTTGCATATCCTATACTCCACGGTATTCCTATACATCAAACGAAATAGCTCGAAGCCGAGCCTTGGCCAGTGATGGTGTAGCTGTAGTATTTGCTATGTGCCTCTTTACCGCTGTAGGCACTATGACATTACCAGGATTTAATTAAGAGAAACCCGTTACAGCAATGTAATGGGTTTTTTGCTATTTGGAGTTTCATAAATAGCATAATATTTTATGCTGAGCTCGGTAGTGGCCGCTTTGCATATCCTATACTCCACGGTATTCCTATACATCAAACGAAATAGCTCGAAGCCGAGCCTTGGCGAGG
>NZ_PNDU01000039.1:0-13596 GCF_005886635.1 Pseudoalteromonas sp. S558
CGATTTAATCGCGGCGTGAGGTTTGTAATCGAGTGAACTAAGTAAAAACCGAGCAACAAAGAGTTAATCGTCCCTAGATCGAGCTCAAAGGGCAGCGCATGTTTGGCATTTATACTGCGTTATCGCCTATTTATGGGGAGCAACCACACATCATAGGTTCTGCCTTGCTCAAACACCAAACACACTGATTAAAACTCGACCACCAAAGCTCAACACGTCCAAGTCTTACAGCAACAATTAATATAAAAAAAACCTTGAGAGCTTGCGCTTTCAAGGTTGTAATTTTGAGGCTATATGATACTTACAAAAGTTAAGCTGTACCACCAACGGTTAGATTATCAATTTTAAGACTTGGCTGACCAACGCCTACCGGTACGCTTTGACCATCTTTACCACAAACACCAACACCTTTATCAAGTGCTAAGTCGTTACCAACCATCGATATTTGCTGCATTACTTCTGGGCCATTACCAATAAGTGTTGCGCCTTTAATCGGCTGAGTAATTTTACCATTTTCGATTAAATACGCTTCTGATGCGCTAAATACAAACTTACCTGAGGTTATATCTACTTGCCCGCCGCCAAAGTTAGGCGCGAATACCCCTTTTTTAACGCTGCTGATAATATCGGCCTGGCTGTGCTCTCCACCTAACATGTAAGTATTGGTCATGCGAGGCATAGGTAAATGCGCGTAAGACTCGCGACGTGCGTTACCTGTAGGATTTACACCCATTAAACGCGCGTTTAGCTTATCTTGCATATAGCCTTTTAAAATACCTTTTTCGATCAGTACATTGTAAGCTGCAGGTGTGCCTTCGTCATCTACGTTAAGCGACCCTCGGCGATCAGCCATTGTACCATCATCAACCACTGTACATAGTTCAGACGCTACTTTTTGGCCAACTTTACCGCTAAATGCAGATGCACCTTTGCGGTTAAAGTCACCTTCAAGTCCATGCCCTACAGCTTCGTGTAAAAGCACGCCAGGCCAACCATTACCAAGTACAACTTCCATAGTACCAGCAGGGGCATCAATTGCTTCAAGGTTTACTTTTGCTTGGCGCACTGCTTCTTCGGCAAATTCCATCCACCGTGGTTTACCATCAACAAGTTCTTTAAAATAACCATAGTCTAAACGTGCACCACCGCCTGCGCCACCGCGCTCACGGCGACCCTCTTTTTCAAGCAGTACCGAGCAGTTTAAACGAATAAGCGGGCGAATATCGGTGGCAAACGTGCCATCACTTGCCGCGATTAATACTTCTTCGTATACCGCAGACATTGAACTAATTACTTGCTCTGCATCGGGTGCTAGTTCACGAATATAGTTTTCAAGTTCGCGTAATAAGTTGACCTTGTCGGTATCGCTCATACTAGAAATTGGCTGATGTGGTGCAAACTGCTCTTTGGCTTTAACATCGCTAAATACTTTAATCGCTCTATCTTCACCTGCATCTGCAATGCTACGCGCTGCTGTTGCAGCTTTATTTAGTGCTTCAAGATTTATTGCATCAGAGTAAGAAAAACCTGTTTTTTCGCCGCTTACAGCACGCACACCAACACCACGCTCAACATTGTAAGAACCTTCTTTTACAAGCCCGTCTTCAAGCACCCACGATTCGTGGTGGCTTGATTGAAAATATAAGTCAGCGTAATCCACTTTATGCTGATGTATGTAAGCGAGCGTTTTTTCGAGCTCTTCTCTATTTAGCTGGCTGTCGTGTAGTAAATGCTGTTCAACCGAATTCATAATAAATGCTCTCTAAATCGTTGATGAGATTGCACTGGCATATCTCGTCTAATTTTTTGTAACTGGTCTAAATCTGCGTTGCAGCTTATAAAACCGGTGCCTGTTGGCAATTCACTTAGGATGTTTCCCCAAGGTGAAACAATAATACTGTGACCATATGTTTGTCGGCCATTTTCATGTATACCGTACTGAGCTGCTGCAACTACATAACATTGTGTTTCTATTGCGCGAGCTGCTAATAGCGGTTGCCAGTGTGCTTGCCCTGTTGGTACAGTAAAAGCACTCGGTACTAAAATAATATCCGCGCCTTGGCGTACTAGTTCGTTGAATAAGCCACTAAAGCGCAGATCATAACATACTGTTAAACCTATTTGGCCAAAGGGAGACTCAACCACCACCACATCGCTACCTGCTTGAGTAAAATCTGACTCTCGGTAGTTTCCTGTTTTGTCATCAATGTTTACATCAAACAAATGTATTTTGTTATACGTTGCAACTAGCTCGCCTTGGTTATTGAATAAGTGCGACGCTGCATAATATTTATTTTCATTAAACGGCTCTGGCATTGTGCCTGCATTTAACCAAATATTATGAAGTTTACACAATTTACTAAGTTGCAGTTTGTATTGTTCAACTTTCTTAGCAACAACGAGCGTATCGTGGCCACTTTTGCTAAAGACTAAAAAAGCCTCAGGTAAACAAACAAGCAATGGCCTGGTTGCTGGTAATGTTTTCAACACGCACTTTAAGCTTGCCATGTTTTCATCAGCATTTAGCGTTGAGCACATTTGCACAGCAACTATTGTAGGTGTTTTAAGGCTCTCGGTATTATTCATTGGCTGTTTTTACATCAGTATTTTTAAGCGTTAACTCTGTTGATGTTTGGGGCTGATTTTGCGCTGCTTGTGGTAACGTAACTTCACGGCTTTTTCTGTCAAGCTCCTGCACAACAGGATCGTTCATTTTCCCTGTTACTTTAAAATTAATTTCTGAAATAACATTCGCTGAATGAATAACTTTATCAAGTGCTAGCGCCGCAAGCCCTGTTACTGGATTCACCATCCAAGCAACAATAACCGGAATACTCGACGTTACTTGTGGTGCGACAGCAAGGTCGTAATTTATATCAAGGGTGTTTAAGTTTGCGTAGCCCTTAATGGTTAGATCAGCAGGTACACCATCCATTTTAGTATCTTTAGTATATGCGATGCCATTTTCTAGCTGCATAGAGCCTTGCATGCTGTTATAAAAAAAACCTTTTGAAAAAACATCTCTAAAATCCAGCTTTAGCTTACGTACCAACGAATCTAGGCTCAATAATGAAAATACCCGAGCACCGCCATCACTAACTTCAGTTAAATGCCCTTCTCCTAAATCCCACTGTATTTCACCACTTAAACTTGCAACATCAAAGTCATAAGGAGCGCCTTGCCACCCTAAATTATAATTAATGTTTGTTTTAGAATCTTTAATCGCTGTAGTTATATCAAACTCATCAAACAAGGCACCTACATCATCACTTTTAAGCTCGCCATTAAGATTAGTTAAACCATTTTCCCATTGTCCTTTGGTTCGCAGTATATGGTCGCCTTTATCAACAACGAGTTCAGAAATAACAAGTCGCTTGCCATCACCTAATAGCGAGGCACTTACTTTATCTAATTGATAATGAGATATTTTACAGTCACTACATTCAAACTCTATTGCCGGCACTTTAGTTAACCAACTTAAATCTTCGTCGAGTTCTGCATCCTTGGTATCTAGCTCTTGTTGGATTCTCTGTGCAAAGTTAAGTCTTAAATAATCAGCATTAATACGTATTGGCTGACTCGGCTGAGAGGTAGGAATAAATACACCAGCACGTAACTCTTTTGCGTTTAATTTTAGAGACAAATCACTTTGCATAGGTGCCAACTGCATTTCAAAGTCATTAAATACAATACTACTTGCATTAAAAGTACCTATATTTGCAACAACCTTATTTAACGGCGGCATAATGCCTGATGATTGGCTATCTGGATCGCCTTTTGCTGCATCAATTATTTGATCAATAAGATCAATCCACGGGACTAACTCTGTTTGCTCGAGATTAATATTAACGCTTAAATCTTTTGGGCTAAGCCCTAAATCTTGTTTACCCAGTACAAAATGAGCATTGCTAAATTGCGACTTATTATTTTCTAAAATAGCATTAAAGTAAAATTGCTGATTTGCATTTGCTGTAATAAGATTTGAAATTTCATCGCCTTGCACAACAGCATCAAGTGCCCATATTTGTTCACTCGTTTTATTATAAGGTGCTGGTAAGTTGCTCGTTAAACCAAGTAGTTCTGAAGTTACTTGTGCACGATAATTAAAACCTTGCTCGGTAAAGTTAAGGACTAAACCAATATCAATATCACTTTGACCCTTAAGGTAATCTTTTAAAATACCTTGTCCGCGTGCTATTAAGGTATTGGCGTCAAGTTGCGCATTAATATCTATATTTACTTGGTAATTTTTAGCATCACTTTTACTACTGTAGTTAATATTTAATGGCATACCAAGCCACGTAGCTGTAGCATTTTGAAGTGTGATATTGTCGTTTTTAAAACTAAGTTCACCACTTAGGTTTTTAAGATCAATACCTGGAGTCGCAATGAATACTGGCAGATTACTTAAATCAACTTTGCCACTCACACTTGCACCATCTTCAAACTTAGAGCCAATTAATAACTCAATACTGGCTTGTGCCTCTCCTTTGCCTTGCACAACAGTAAAAATCTCAGCAAGAGGATTGGCAATAGGAGTGGCTGCAAAAAAATCATGCAACTTTTCCATTGGTGCTTTTTTATCTATTTGTACAATAACTTCGTCAGCATTCATCAAATCGGCAATGCTTACTTTTACGCTGCTGCCTATGTCTAAATTTACTAGTTTGCCCTGCTGACTATATATATCCATACGTTCATTAGCAAAATGCAGAGCAACATTTGCATCAGTAACAGTTGGCCAATCAGGATCAAATTCATAGGTTGCATTATCTATTTGTGCCAATACATTAAACTGACCTGAACCATCAGCAAATGGAAATCCCGATACCGGTCCGGCAAATAAAATCTGCGCTTTGGCTATTTCGCCACCTTTAATTGCACCATTTAGATAGCTAACAAGTTCTGAACTCATCGCTTTAAGCGGAAAATAATTACCTGCAATGCTCGCATCTGGTGCGAACGCTTCTGCATATAAATCTAAGCGGGGGGTTTTACCTAAGCTCAGTGCCATCTCGGCAACTAATGTCACTTCGTTGTTATCAAACCAAATATTATCACTGCTGATATGCCAGCTGTCATTTTGCTTAGCTAAATCAAGCACAATATTAAGCTGGTTGTAAGCTATATCATTACTAAAGCTGTCCCCTGTAACCAATGTACCGTTTTCGCCAAACAATGAAATACGACCGCGGCTTTGGTTAACTAAACCGTTTACACGCAACCCTTGCACTGCTGGTATTGAATCCAATTCTTGCCAGCCAATCTCGTTCGCCTCGAACCATAACTGCCATTGCTGTGCATTATTAAAACTTACATAAGCTTGTTTTATTTGACCGCTAGGTTGTCGATTTAAAAATGGTTTAAGTGTATCAAAACGTGTAAGTTCCGCTAAATTAGCAAGTAACCCCAAATCAACTTGCTCTAACCATAGTTGCTTTTGAGTACCTAGTTGCGCTTCAAATTTTAAACTTGGCCACGTTGTTTTATTACTATTAAATGTTAAACCAGTGCTTTTTAAGTGCCAGCTGTTTTGCTCTGGATATAAATGAAAGCCGCCTTCACTCAAACTTACTTGCTGATTTTGCTCTGCACTTTTCCATCGAACAAAGCTAGGTAACCATTGCATTTTTATATCACTTACAAGCCCTTTTTCAAGCTTAAGCCACGCCTGTAAATTTATATCGCTACTTAATTGCTGCTTTTCAGTGTTAATGTATTGCGATAACAAATTAGACACATCAACTTTATTTGCTTGCACATATATATCACCCGCCACTTGCTCAATTGTTTCACCAGTAAGTGCAATGCGTGCATCAAAATTACCCACTGAAATCCCGGGTAAAGCTAAGGTGCCACTGCCTAAATGCTGGTTTTCTTCGTTTTGCCAAGTGATATTTTTGAGCAACAATTTCCGCTCTGTGCCATCTTCTAGCACAAAGTTAATGCTCGAGTTTTCTACTGCAAAATGGCCTGTTTCACCTAAAAAAAGCTCTTCTATTAATTCTTTTTGTTCAAACGAAACCTCTTCAGTCTCGTTACTATTAAATAAATTAGCCATATTGACGCTGGTATGAAAACCATTAATAACAAAATAGTTAGATTTAAATTGCAGCGTTTTTAAGCTTTCCCACAAGTTAAGCTCTAAGCTTGTTTTGGCTATGGTGAGTGATATAGGCGCAGTTTCGTTATCTTTAAACGATAAGTTTTCAAGTACTAGAGCAGGCCCACTGCCCTGCCAGCTCGCCGAAATTGCGCCAATTGACAGGCTTATTGCAAACTTATCATATAGGTAGGTTTCAATATTGCTTTTGTAATCGTTTGCATAGGGAAGTGTATATTTTAAAATAGAGACAATAACGGCCAGTAACACTAAAGTGATGGCACAAGTTTGCCATAACTTTCTAAAACAAAAAAAACAGGCCGCTTTTACCTTCATTACATCATCACCACATCAAACTGTTCTTGGCTGTACAAACTTTCGGTTTGAATATGTACTTGCTTACCTATAAACAGTTCAAGTTCCGCAAGATTATGATATTCATCATTGAGTAAAGCTTCGCTTACAGCAGGTGCGGCATAAACCATAAATTTATCTGCCGCATAAGCACGGTTAACGCGGACTATTTCGCGTAATATTTCGTAGCAAACTGTTTCAACCGTTTTTTGCGAACCGCGACCTGAGCAGGCAGGGCATACATCACATAAAATATGCTCTAAACTTTCACGGGTACGCTTACGAGTCATCTCTACCAAGCCAAGTGCTGAGAGTCCGTTAATGTTTGTTTTGGTTCGATCTTGTGATAAAGCAGCTTCAAGTGAATGAAGCACTCGACGTTTGTGATCCTCGCTTACCATGTCAATAAAGTCGATAATAATAATACCGCCTAAATTACGTAACCTAAGTTGACGAGCTATGGCTGAAGTAGCCTCAACATTGGTATTAAAAATGGTTTCTTCTAAATTTCTATGACCCACAAACGCGCCAGTATTTACATCAACCGTAGTCATCGCTTCGGTTTGATCAATAATGATATAACCACCCGACTTTAACGTAACTTTGCGATGTAGCGCTTTTTGGATTTCATTTTCAACATCAAATAAATCAAAAATTGGCCGTTCACCTGGGTAATACTCCAAGACTTGCGACAATTGTGGTACAAATTCTTCGGTAAATAGTTTTAATTCTTGGTAAGTGAGTTTTGAATCAACACGAATACGCTCCATGTCTTCACCGACATAATCTCGTAGCGTTCTAAAAGTAAGCGTCAGATCTTCATGTAATATACTGGCTTTGCTCGTTTTTTTACGACGGGATGTTATTCTCTCCCAGAGCTTTCTTAAAAAGCCGGCATCGTGCCGTAATTCAGCTTCACTAGCACCTTCTGCAGCAGTGCGAACAATAAAACTGCCATTTTCGTCACCATATTCAGCAACAATTTTTTTAAGGCGCGAACGCTCTTCTTCGGTTTCTATGCGCTGACTAACACCAACATGAGTCGCATCAGGCATAAAAACTAAGTATCGAGAAGGTATCGTTATATCAGTAGTAAGCCTAGCACCTTTAGTACCCAGAGGATCTTTTACCACCTGCACCATTATGAATTGGCCTTGGCGAACTAACTCTCTAATATCTTGTACTTTTTTTATTGGTACGTCGTCGACCCCTTCAACAATAGATGCACTGTTGACAATATCTGATGCATGTAAAAATGCCGCTTTTTCAAGACCGATATCAACAAAGGCCGCTTGCATACCAGGCAAAACACGGCTGATTTTTCCTAAATAAATGTTACCTACAATACCTAGGTTACCTATTCGTTCTAATTGAATTTCTTGTAATACGCCGTTTTCTATTAGGGCAACACGGCTTTCGCTTGGCGTGACATTGATCAGTAATTCTGTACTCATGTTACCTTCTTAAGAATGCTTGTAATAATTGTTCGGTCTCATATAAAGGTAAGCCTACTACACAAAAATAGCTACCCGAAATATGGGTAACAAAGCGACCGCCTAAACCCTGTATACCATAACCACCGGCTTTGTCTTGTGGCTCGCCACTTAGCCAATAAGCTTTTATTTCTTCATCGGTGAGGTCTTTAAAAGTAACATCTGTTGTTACAACACAACTCAATATTTTTTCTTGTGTAGCAAAAGCAACTGCCGTTAACACTTGATGTGTTTTACCCGACAAGCGCTTTAACGTTTGTGTAAAGTCAGCTTCGTCCAAAGGCTTACATAAAGACTCGTTATCAATCACAACAACCGTATCACTGCCTAGCACTGGACGGTCAATATAGCCAAGCTCAACACCTGTTTTTGCTTTTAAACGCGCTAAGCGCTCTACATACTTTTGTGGTTGCTCATTAGGCAACTGGCTTTCGTCTGCGTCAACACTAAACTGCGAAAACTCAATACCTAGCTGAGCTAGTAATTCTTTACGACGGGGAGAGGCTGATGCCAAATATACTGCGGTAGTCATTTACCTAATCCTAAAATGTCTGCGATATTTACGAAGTAATAAAAAGACCCAAAACCAACTTAACATGCCGGTTAAAACTGGCCATAAATATTGTGGATTAAAGTAAACACCCAGTAAAAAGTGATTTAACCAAAACTGCATTAGATGATAAAGCGTTAAAAATAAACCAATTAATAAGCTTTGTTGCCACAAAGAAAAATTGCGGATTTTTTGAAAATTACTAGCCGTTACAAAAATACAGATTGAATAGGTTAACGAGTTAACGCCAAGCGGCGAGCCAGATGCTAAGTCAATTAATAGACCAACCACCCATGCCGTACCAATATTTAAACGATGTGGCGCTGCAAGAGACCAGTACATTAATACCAGTAATACCCAATCAGGGCGAAATGGTTCGAACGAAAATGGCAACGGCATGAGCGCCATTATCAAAGCAAAAAATATGCTTAGTGCAATTAATAATGAATAACGGCTAATCATTATTTAAGCGCTCCTGTTCGTTTCGCCACAAAATAACTAATAAACGGACACGATCTAATTGTGCAATTGGCTCGGCATAAACTTGTGCAAACGGACGCCCTTCATCACGATTAATTTCGGTGATTACTGCGACAGGATAACCTTCGGGAAACGTTGCACCTAGGCCTGAAGTTACTAATATATCGCCAATACGTACGTCTAAACTATGTGGTACATGCGACAGCTTAACCACGTTAATTTTTCCGATCCCTTCGACCACGGTACGCACGTCATTACGCAAAATACGCACTGGTGTAGCATGAGTCGTATCAGTCATTAACAATACACGTGATGTGGTTGAGCCCACTTTTGTTAGCTGACCTACAACGCCCATTTCATCAATGACAGCTTGACCTTCACTGAGTCCATCGGTTGTGCCTCGATTTATAACGACTTGATGACTATATGGGTTTGAATGGACAGAAAGTACTTGGGCAATTATTTTTCGGTTAGATTGCTTTGCTGATGAGCCTAATAATGCACGTAATTTTTGATTTTCTCTGGCTAGGTACTGATACTGCTGAAGCTGCTCACTTTGTAACATTTGCTTTTTCTTCAGTGCTTCATTTTCAGTAAGCAGTTGATCGCGCGTATGTAAACTTTTAGCGCTTAGACTAAATAATTCATAAGGTAAGTTAGCAACATAGATTAATGGGCTTACAAGCGTATTTAGGCTGGTACGAATAATCGTACTGCCTTGTGTATACCTATCACCTGCTATGAGTACGATACTCAAAAACACTGCGACAAAAAGTCGCAGTTGTAAAGACGCGGTTCTTTCAAACATTGATTTCATTAATCGTAACTAAAAACGTCACCACCATGAACATCAATCATTTCAAGTGCTTTACCACCACCACGTGCTACACACGTTAGAGGATCATCAGCAACAACAACCGGAATACCTGTTTCTTCCATTAATAAACGGTCTAAATCTTTTAGTAATGCACCACCGCCAGTTAAAACCATGCCGTGTGCAGAAATATCTGATGCGAGCTCTGGCGGAGATTGCTCAAGAGCTACCATAACAGCACTTACAATACCCATTAATGGCTCTTGTAATGCTTCTAATATTTCGTGTGAGTTAAGTGTAAATGAACGCGGCACACCTTCAGCAAGGTTACGACCGCGTACTTCAATTTCAATTGGCTCATCTGTTTTAAACGCAGAACCGATTTGGTGTTTAATATTTTCTGCTGTCGCTTCACCAATTAAGCTGCCAAAGTTACGGCGCACATAATTAATAATTGCTTCATCAAATTTGTCTCCACCAATACGAACAGATGATGAGTAAACAACACCATTGAGTGAAATAATAGCCACTTCAGTTGTACCACCGCCAATATCAACAACCATAGAACCGGTTGCTTCTGATACTGGTAGGCCTGCGCCAATAGCTGCTGCCATTGGCTCTTCAATTAAGTAAACTTCGCGTGCACCCGCGCCCATTGCAGATTCACGTATTGCGCGTTTTTCAACTTGAGTAGCCCCACACGGTACACAAATTAATACACGTGGGCTAGGTCGCATAAAGTTATTATTATGCACTTGCTTAATGAAGTGTTGTAACATCTTTTCTGTTACATAAAAGTCAGCAATAACACCGTCTTTCATCGGGCGAATGGCTTTAATATTACCAGGTGTTCGGCCTAACATTTGCTTTGCTTCTGTGCCTACAGATGCAACACTTTTAGGCCCACCAGCACGCTCTTGGCGAATCGCAACTACTGAAGGTTCATTTAGTACAATACCTTCTTCTTTAACGTAAATCAGGGTATTGGCTGTACCCAAGTCGATCGATAGATCGTTAGAAAAAATACCACGGAGTTTTTTAAACATGAGGCTGGATGACCTTTGAAATATTTTGTATTAACGGCACTCTAATTTTTAGATTTTAAAATTCAAACTAAAAATAGAGGCTTCCTTTTATAAATTATCGTTCTCGCATTAAGCGAAAACCAATGTAATTTGCTCTAAAATCAGGGGTCAAAATTAAGCGCGTTGACGCTCGAGCAAGACTTGGAGCAAAATTCCACGCCCCACCTCTAACTGCAACATCAGATTCTCCTGACTCTTTGTCAGTCCATTCCCACACATTACCAACTGTATCGTATAAACCAAACGCATTGGGAGAAAAAGAGCCCACAGGTGCTGCACGCTTATTCGACCATTCACTACCACACCAACCACAGTTAGCTAAGTTTTTATCTATGTCGTTACCCCAAGGGTACTCAGTGTCAGTACCTGATCGTGCGGCATATTCCCACTCAACCTCATTCGGTAAGCGAAATTGTTGCCCTGTTTGACCCGACAGCCATTCTGCGTAGGCTTTTGCATCGTTATATGTTAAACATACAACTGGAAAATCATTACCTTGATCAAAACCTGGGTTACGCCAATTTAAATTAGTTTCCCATACCGGCTCACCATTTAAATAGTACGCACACCCCTTGCCCTGCTCTGCTTGCGTTTTATAGCCGCTGTTTAAAACAAACTTCTCGTAAGCGCCAACGGTTACTTCTTTACTTTGCATTGCAAAAGAGTTTGCAATCGTTTTTTCAACAACAGGGCGTTCGTTTGCTAAGCCACTGCCGTTAATATCGCCCATTTTAAACTTTCCCGCAGGAATAATGACAACAGGCTCATCAACGATTGTATTTAATATTTTTACATTTTCATTTACTTGACTAGTAATGACTTCTGGTTGCTCACGAGTATATGTCGGTGCAGCAATCGACTTAGACTTTTTTACTAAATTAGCATGAATAGTTTGCGCTTTATTCAAGTCGATTCTAACTTGGTAAGGTTTATAACCTAGTTTACGCACTTCTACATTGTGAATACCGCTTGGTAAACGAGTCACTAAGCGCGTTGATCCAAAGCTAACGCCATCAATAAACACTTCATCATCGTATACGTTTGAACGCAGTGTTAATTCAATTGACTGGTTTTCATCTTGCCCTGCACTAATATTGTTATTTGTTGTTGGCGACTTCATCGCGTAATCAGATGATGAGGCTGCACTATTATCAGCGTCATTACTGAATGTTAACTGACTATCTGAATAAGTATTGCTGCGGTAGCTTGGCTGATATGTTGTCGCCATCGGAGTACCGTATTCAGAACAATAGCGATTATCTATACTTAGTAAATTACATAAACGGCTGCTGTTAACTTCGCCGCGCATCGTGACACTTAAATTAACGTTATAATTGCCTTGTCCACTAAAAGCACTGCTTACTACATGGCTACTTAAAATTTGTACCTGAGCGCCCGCCATATTTCGCTTTGGCTCAACTAAACGCTCTTCGGTTAAATTAACAAATATTTGATCGACAAACCGCTTAGTTGCTTTTTGTAATCCCATTTGCTGGCCACGCTGCTCACACGCTGCAAGCGTTTCTGTACGCTTACAATTTATAGTGTGATCTACTTCTAATGTACCCTCACGCGTAAACTCATTACGTAATCGTTCAACACGCGCAGTGGTTAATTGCTCTTTTAAACTCTCTAATGTGTTCAAAAGTGTATGCTTGGCAACACGAATTTGTTCAATATCTTTACGGTGGGATGCAATTGCCGCCAACTGCATAGAAATATCGTTCTTATTTTGCTTATGATCGACCACCGCTTTTTGATAGCGCGATTGAGCCACACTAATATCAAGTGTCGGGTCGTCGATTAATCGGCGATACATTTCATTCATCGCATCAAGAGCTTGGTTTTTTTCTTTATCTAACTCTGTAGAGCGTGAACGAAGTAATTCAAGTTGACTTTGTAACTGATTTTCTTCTTTTAAGTGTTTATCAAGTATTCTTGTCGAGCTATCGTATTCAGTTTGTTTAATACTAATCTCAGACTCAATTCCAGTCACAGTGGCTGTATCTTGTGCAAATGCACTACTAGCTAATAAGCTAGCTGAAATTAGCAGAGATAAAGAAGCAATTCGCATATATTCTAGTCCCAAAAAGCGGCAATTATTTGGTCGTTATTTTTTTTATAATTAAAGTCTTATGCTATGTACTTGCGGCGCAAAACACAAGCTTTGTTCAATTATTATCTTAGTTTACAACTATTCCCGTGCTCCACGCCAGTAAATAACCCGATCATTTCTCCTAAAGCGGACAAATCGTAAAATAGTGCTGGGATCGAGTTCGAGTTTGTAACTTATTAACCCAAGTAAAATTGTGTAACAAGGGGTAATTATCTTTACAAAGAATCTTTAGTAATGTTTATTCTTTACAATTTTGCACTTGATTGAATAGGCATGACAAAAGCTTCATTTGTGCAAGTAGCGATAGCAACTGTATACTTAATCTGAACTCTGGATATTAAACCTATCTCAAACTGTTATTTTCAGCGCAAACTGCGTTGAAAATCTCTGACTAGAGAAAATAAATTTAAATATCATTATGGTTCAATATGCTAGGGCGCGTTGACCTTTCGTGATTAATTTTGCAGCAGTGTGTTTGGCATTTAGGCAAGGCAGCGCCTATGTAGTGTGGTTATTCCCCATAAATAGGCGATAACGCAGTATAAATGCCAAACATGCGCTGCCCGAAGGGTTCTACCTAGGGGCAATTAACTCTTTGTTC
>NZ_PNDU01000389.1:0-794 GCF_005886635.1 Pseudoalteromonas sp. S558
AGTGACTTGTGTTGGGTTTTCATTGGCGTCGTAACTAATA
Organism: Pseudoalteromonas sp. S558; assembly: GCF_005886635.1. Classification (NCBI taxonomy): domain Bacteria; kingdom Pseudomonadati; phylum Pseudomonadota; class Gammaproteobacteria; order Alteromonadales; family Pseudoalteromonadaceae; genus Pseudoalteromonas; species Pseudoalteromonas sp. S558. The sequence continues at coordinate 41 of NZ_PNDU01000389.1, forward strand.
CGGTATACGTGACCGTCGCTTCGCTCTATGGCCGTTAAGTTACGCTCTTTGTCGTAGGTTAAGTGCAGTGCGCTGCCATCGGGCTGAATCACACAATGTGGTTGGCTTAGCCCTTCAAAGTGTTGCTCTGTGGTATCGCCTTTGCTGTTTTGTGAGCTTATTAGCCGCCCGGCTTCGTCGTAACTAAAATGCTGATGCTGTTTATGTTCAGGCTCGTTTTCGTCAAAGGCGGTGGTTTGCTCAAGCTGCCCATGCGCGTTGTATTTGTATTGAGTCAGCAGCCCTGCGTTATTGATGGTGGCGTTTACACGGCCTAAATTGTCGTAGCTGTAACGTATTAGCTCGTCGTTATGGTGTTTTGCTAATAGCTCACCTTGCTCGTTCCATACAAATTGGGTGATTTGGCCATTTTTATTGATGTGTTGGGTTAACTGGCCGAGTTTGTCGTAGCTGTATAACGTGGTGCGGCCATCGCCAAAGGTTTCGCTTTGCAGTAAACCCGATACGCTGTATTTGCGCGTAATGGTTTGCCCATCTGGCAAGGTGGTTAATACCCGTTGCCCTAGTTGGTTATACGCAAAGTGAGTTTGGCTGCCATCAGGCTGCGTGATAGAGGCTAATTGCCCATAAGGCGTATAGCTGTAACGCGTTATGCTGTTATCGGGTTTAACGTCGGTTACTTTTTGGCCCTGTGCGTTATACGCGTATTGCCACACATTGCCACACATTGCCATTAGGGTCGGTGGTGGTTCCC
>NZ_PNDU01000390.1:0-8493 GCF_005886635.1 Pseudoalteromonas sp. S558
GCTTTTAAAAGCTCCCCTTTTAGTTTAATAAAATGGGTATAGATTATTTTTTATCAAACGCGCGTTTCATGTAGTTAGGTGTCGCGAGTGCGCCATGATGAATACCACTGTTGTAGTATTCACTATGCTCGGCTATTTGTGCTGCGCCGTCTTCTCTAAAGCCGTCAAATGCTTGTGATTTACGTGCAAGTGTTACTGACCATAAACCACTTGGGTAAATTGGTTGCGGGAACGGCAGTGTTTGTAAATCGTTAAAGCCTACGCTTAACATTGCTTCGCGCATTTCAACTAATAATGGCATATGCATAAGTGGTGATTCACTTTGTTGCACTAAAATACCACCTGGGCGCAGTGCATTTAAACAGCTTGTATAAAATGCATGATTAAATAAACCTTCGCCTGGGCCTACTGGATCTGTGCCATCAACAATAACCACGTCAATGGATTCGCCAGCCGCTTCGCGCATATATTTAATACCGTCGTCAAACATCACTGTTGCACGGGCGTCGTTGTTAGACTCGCAAAGCTCTGGGAAGTACTTTAACGACATTTGCGTAACTACTTCATCTATGTCTATTTGCGTTACAGTTTCTACGCCTGGGTGTTTTAATACCTCGCGTAAAGTACCGCAGTCGCCACCACCAATAATAACCACGTTTTTAGGGTTTGGGTGTGCTAAAAGTGCAGGGTGGCTGATCATCTCATGATAAAAGAAGTTTTCGCGGGTTGTTACCATAGTACACCCGTCGATGATCATTAAATTACCAAAGTCTGTGGTTTCAAACATTTCTACCTTTTGAAAAGGAGACTGTTTTTCATCTAACTTTTTGTTAATACGTAATGAAAATGCGCTGCCATCGCGGTCGCTAATTTCAGTAAACCACTTACTTTGATCTAAATTTGCCATAGTTGCTATTACACTTTTTAGGTTGAGTATGAAAAAGGGGCAATTCTGCCAGTGCTTGGCGTTTTGCTCAACGACATTTTAACTGATTTAACGAATAAAGTTAGTTAGGAGTGAGTGAAAGTTCAATTTTTGTTAGCCTAGTGGATAGTGACGTATTAAAATGCGCCTTTATACCTAATTGACTAAAGAAGAGTTGCCATGACCTGGGGTTTAGAAACAGCACGCGCCACTTATAACGTTGCTCATTGGAGTGATGGTTATTTTGATATTAACGCACAAGGCGAACTGGTGGCTTACCCAGATGGCGACCAAACAAAACCGGCCATTTCTTTAACGCAATTAACTGAGCAGTTTAAACAACAAGGTTTAACGTTGCCGGTTTTAGTGCGCTTTACCGATATTTTACAAAACCGTGTAGACACGCTCACAAATGCATTTACGCAAGCACGAGCAAATCGTGAGTACAATGGTAAATACACCTGCGTTTACCCAATTAAAGTAAATCAGCAGCGCTCCGTAGTCAGTAAACTATTAGCGCACCCAAGCGGACTTGTTGGCCTAGAAGCAGGCTCAAAGCCAGAGCTGATGGCCATTTTGGGTGTAGCAAAAGAGCCAATTACTATTGTGTGTAACGGCTATAAAGACAGTGAGTTTTTACGCTTAGCGTGTATTGGTCAAGCAATGGGGCACAGCGTAAAAATTGTGGTAGAAAAGCTTTCAGAATTGACCACACTACTTGAAGAAATAGACAACCTAGGCATTGAGCCTGCTATTGGCATTCGCATTCGCCTAAATTCAGTCGGTAAAGGCAAATGGCAAAATACCGGTGGCGAAAAAGGCAAGTTTGGTTTAACAGCGGGTCAAGTGCTAAGCGCTGTTGAAGTGCTTAAAAAGCATAACAAATTGCACTTAATGCAAATGGTGCATTTTCATATTGGTTCTCAAATTGCCAATATTCGCGATATTCACCGTGCTTTACGTGAATGTGCACGCCACTTTGCTGAGCTTACACAATTAAACGTACCGTTAAATACGGTTGATGTGGGCGGCGGCTTAGGTGTTGATTACGAGGGCTCTGGCTCGCGTAGTGCATGTTCAATGAATTACACCGTAGAAGAGTATGCGCGTAACGTAGTGAATGCATTTGCCGAAGTGTGCGACCAGCATAACCTTACGCATCCGGCTATTATCACCGAGTCAGGTCGCGCATTAACCGCCCATCATGCCGTGTTAATTACCGATGTTATTGATGTAGAAAAAGCGCCAAATTATTTAAATCCAGAAGCACCGCTTGAAAACAGTGCATTAGTACTCGATGAAATGTGGCAGTGTTTACAGCGTTTAAATCCGCGTATGGCGCTAGAAATTTATCACGATGCTATGCACCTATTTAGCGAGGCGCACGATCAATACGTGCATGGTTTAGTGAGCATGGTAGAGTGGGCGAAAATAGAGCAGCTTTACTTTACTATTTTACATCGTGTACGTGCATCGCTTAGTAATAATGCGCGTGCTCATCGAGAAGTGCTCGATGATTTAAACGAAAAGTTGGCTGATAAGTTGTTTGTTAATTTTTCATTGTTTCAGTCATTGCCAGATGTGTGGGGTATTCAGCAGTTATTTCCGGTTATGCCAATCGAAAATTTAACTCAACCATTGACGCAACGTGCGATTATTCAAGATATTACCTGTGATTCTGACGGGCAAATCCGTGAATACGTTGAAGGAGCGGGTATTGAAACCAGCTTACCAATTCCAGAATATAAGCACGGTGAGCAATATCATATTGCCATGTTTATGGTCGGGGCGTATCAAGAAATTTTAGGTGATTTACATAACTTATTTGGCGATACTGATTCTGTGCATGTGGAGCTTAACGACGATGGTTATGTATTAACCAATGCCATAAAAGGTGATAGCGTTAAGGATGTATTAAAGTTTGTTGACTATGATAGCGCCATTTTAGCCGATAACTTTGCGTATCAAGTTAATAAGCTTGATGTATCGACGCAGTGTAAAGAAGGTTACTTAGCTGAGCTTAATGCAGGCCTTGAAGGTTATACTTATTTTGAAGATTAATTTGTAAGCAACTTAAAGCGCAGCAATAAAGTTGCTGCGCCATGTTTAAAGGAAGTAGAAGTAATGTCAGTTATTCGCGGTGTACTTAGTATTATTTTGTACGCAATAAACACACTCTTTTGGTTTGTACCTATCTTTATTTGTGGGCTTATAAAGCTTATTCCAATCAAGCCATTACAAAAAATAATGAGCTGGGCTGCTAAGCAATTCGCAACTGTTTGGGTTACCTTTAATAGCTTAAATCAAAAGTTGTTTACGCCAACAAAACTTAACGTAATTGGCCTTGAAGATCTTAAGCTAAAAGATTGGTATTTGGTTATTGCAAACCACCAAAGCTGGGTCGATATTTTAGTATTGCAGCGCGTATTTAATCGTAAAATTCCATTTTTAAACTTCTTTTTGAAAAAAGAGCTTATTTACGTGCCTATTTTAGGATTATGTTGGTGGGCGCTTGATTTCCCATTTATGACGCGTACCAGTAAAAGCCAATTAAAAAAGAATCCTAAGCTACGTGGCAAAGATTTAGAAACAACGCGTAAAGCTTGCGAAAAATTCAAAGAAATGCCGGTAAGTGTGGTTAACTTCGTGGAAGGTACGCGTTTTACAGCGTCCAAACACAAGCGTCAAGATAGCCCATTTCCACACTTACTCAAGCCAAAAGCGGGCGGTATCGCGTTTGTAATGCAAGCAATGGGTGAGCAAATAACTAAAGTAGTTAATGTCACCATTCATTACCCTGATGGTATTCCTACTTTTATGGATTTTGCTGGTGGCAGAGTAAAAAATATTAACATACACGTGGAAGTAAGGCCGGTAAGCGAAGAGTTAATCGGTGACTACACCGGTGACTCTGAATTTAGAGTGCGCTTTCAAAGTGAACTAAATCGTTTATGGGAAGACAAAGAGCAAACATTACAATCGCTTGAAAACATCCCTAAATAAAAGGTAAAAATATGAGCTTACGGTTATGCTAAAAAAATGGTTACCAAACTGGCTTAACGGCTTAATTGTAGGCTGTGTATTGTTTTCTAATGTCATACTTTTTGGCTCGCTGGTATTAATGCTGGGCCTTATTAAGTTATTGCTTCCTTTATCTATTGTTAATTCTGTATTGCATAGCGCTTATCGTGGTTGGTGTAACGGCAATCGTTTAGGGCTTTGGTTAGGTTGTCCGAATATTGTGGTTGATATTAGTGGCGATTTAAACTCAAAAAGCTGGTATTTACTGATTTGTAATCACGCAAGCTGGTTAGATATAACCGTACTTAGCTCATTACATGCATTGCCAGCTCCTAAGTTTTTTTTAAAAGATGAACTCAAATACGTGCCCTTTATAGGCACTGGTGCGTGGGCTATGGGTATGCCGTTTATGAAACGGGTAAGCAAAGCACAACTTGCTAAAAATCCTAAGCTCAAAGGGCTGGATGTAGAGCGTACCAAGCATAGCTGTCGTAACTTTCGTCATCACCCAACAACTATCATTAATTTTGTAGAGGGTACACGCTACACGCCAGCTAAGCATAGCTTGCAACAAAGTCCCTTTAAACATTTACTAAAGCCTAAAGCTGGCGGTATTGCTTTTGCACTTGAAGTGTTAGCCGATCAATTTGATGCCATGCTCAATACAAGTTTAGTTTACAGCGGTAAAACCGATCATGTTTGCCGTAACTTGTTAAAAGGTGAATTGGATTCTATTTATGTGTCGATTGAGGTTATCCCTATTGATGAGAAAATGCAGGGCAGTTATCAAAGTGATGACGTATTTAAAGCCAATTTTCAACATTATGTGAATGAACTATGGGTTACTAAAGATCAGCAACTTGCCGATATCTATGCGCAACAAGACTTACCAGAGCCAAAAATCAGTAAGGAAATTGAAACACTATGACCAACACACACCTGCAGGAGTTAATTGCTCCTTGGTTTGAAAAAGTACCCGATGCAAATTTTCTTAGCTCAATTACCGCCACAGCAATCGGGGTATGCTCTTTACTCATTTTATATTTGTTTACACGTCGTTTAATGCTGCCAGGCATTCAAAAGGTTGTCACTAAATTGTCTCCTGAGCGTATTGGCGCACTTTCTCCAATGTTAACCAAGCTCAACAAACGCATTGCAGGGTTGCTTTGTTGTGTTTTGTTTTTAGCGACTTTCGACAGTGTTTATCCGGTTAACGAATTGGCCGCCGAAATATTAAAAACGGTAGGGCAGGCTTTATTAATTATCTACGTTGGCTTTATTATAAGCAGCATAGTGAGTATTGCTGGCGCTATTTATAACCAGCTTGAATTTGCCCGTGAAGTGCCTATTCAGGGTTTAATTCAGGTTGTTAAGCTCATTACCTTTATTGTATGTGGCATTTTAATTGTGAGCATAGTGCTGGAAAAATCGCCTACCTATATTCTCTCTGGTTTTGGCGCAATTGCGGCGGTTACATTATTGGTATTTAAAGACACTATATTAGGCTTTGTAGCGAGCATTCAAATTGCTGCAAATCGTTTGGTAACGTATGGTGATTGGATCCAAGTAGAAAATTATGGCGCTGATGGCGAGGTGATTGATTTAGGGTTAAATACCGTAAAAGTGCGTAACTGGGATAATACCATCACAACCATTCCTACTTATATGTTGGTGGCGGGCTCGTTTAAAAATTGGCGAGGTATGCAAGAATCCGGTGGGCGACGTATTAAGCGTTCACTTAATATTGATATGAATAGCATTTGCTTGGTGGGTGACGAGTTTAGAAAGCAAATTAACGCTGCAATCCCGCTACACGAATATATTCGCATCACCACATTGCCCGATCCTGTCTCTAACTTGGGGCTATTTCGCCGCTATGCCGAAGGCTATTTAAAGCAACACAGCAAAATTAATACCTCACTGACCTTAATGGTACGAGAGCTACAACCACTTAATCATGGTTTACCGATTGAGTTTTATTGCTTTAGTGAAGATAAACGCTGGATTTCGTACGAACACTTACAAGCCGAAATAATGGATCATTTATTGGCTGTATTGCCTATTTTTGGGTTACGAGCTTATCAAAGTGTTAGCGGGCAATTAAGCCCACCAACAAACACACCGCAAATAGATAAGCCTAGTATTAAAGTGCCCAATAATGCTGGCCAAGACCCACAGCAATAAATACGATTAATAGCCACCAAATAGGTGGCTTTTTAAATCGCAGCCATGCAAACGCGAGTATCACTAAAGCTACTTGCCAAAGGTTATGCACAGCCGAAGTCCAAATCGGCGAATATAGTGCCGCCGCTAAAAAACCTACTACTGCCGCATTAAGCGCTGCAATTGAGCTTGCAAAGCGTGGCTTACTTGCCAAATTAAGCCAGCTCTTCTGAAATGCCAAAATAAGTAAAAAGCCAGGCATAAATATAAGTAATGTAGCTATAAGTGCGCCCATTAAAGGTTGCTCAGTAGTAAGTTGTGCGCCTAAATAAGTAGCGATAGTAAACATAGGTCCAGGCACAGCTTGCGCGCTCGCGTAAGCACTTAAAAACTGATCATCACTCAATGCTGGTACGCCAGCTTGAAGTACCGGCAGTACTACGTGTCCGCCGCCAAACACCATTGCACCCGCTTGGTAAAAAGGGGTAAACAAAGCAAATTCTTGACCTAGAGGAAAAAAGCTAACGGCTAGTAGTAGTGCAAAGAGCCCCAGTGCAATCCAATTGATGTTATTTTTTTTGCTACTCGTATTTTCTGTTTCAGTTGGTGAGCCGAGTTTTAATAAAGGCCATATTGCACCCGTAATTGCAGCGGTTATTAAAATAGCGATTTGTGTACCAAGCATCGGAAACAACACCAAAGCAAGTGTACTCATTACCGCAAGTAGCTTAAGTGTAATACTAGTACAAAAGCTTTTAGCCATACTAAACGTGGCATCAGCCACAATAACAACGGCAAATAATTTTAAGCCTGCAATAATAGCAAAGTAAACAGCGTCAAACTGATGCGCACTGATAGCCAGCAGCATCATTATTAAAAACGAGGGTAGCGTAAAGCCTAAAAACGCAGCTATACCACCTAATGCACCAGCCCGCTCAACACCAATCGCAAAACTAACTTGGCTAGAGCCAGGCCCTGGCAGTGCTTGGCTTAAACTAATAAGCTGTGCGTAACGGGCACTAGTTAGCCAATTTAATGTATCTACAAAGTGGCGCTTAAAGTAACCCAAATGCGCAGCTGGGCCACCAAAGCTCATGCACCCTAGTAAAAAAAAATGTCTAAAAATAGCAAACAACATTGCGCTCATATCCTTTGTGAAATTCATTAAATTGTCACAAGGGAGTATGACATTTTTATTAAAATGGCACATTAGTTAGCGTATATAACTTAAAGTGCGCTGCTTTAAATTGAATAAGCCTATTTTTATCTGTCAGGCGTTGCTAATAGGGCTCCAATCCGTGTGCTGCATAGAGTGTTGAGCTTATAGCAAATTGCGATAAGTCAAGCAGAAAACAGAAAAGGGCAGAATGTGCCCATTGCCCAAGAATAATGACTGACACGCGAGTGAAGGTATAAAAAGGGATGAACTCACAGCTTAAAAAGTAAATTTAGTGACACAATATTTATATTAGCCGTTTAGCTTAACTAAGCTCAGTATACCGTTTAAATGAATAGTAAATTGGGTTTATATTGGAAAGTCCATAGTATTATAAATAATCATATATTACATGGAGGTTAGAATGTCTAAAGTGCAGATATACAAAGCAAGCATACCATTAGCAAAGAGCTTGATTGAAGGTAAATCATTTTATATACCCATTGAACCGAATTCTGCTGGTGTACTTAATAGCATTAATTTTAGCTCTTTTACGAAGCTTAATCGACTCGTTGCTGAGAAAGCGATAAGTTTATATAATCGAATGATTAGTAATGACAGGCTTTGTGTTATATCTATAACAATTTTTTTCACCCTTGTCTTAAGTACAAGTTGATGCATTAAATGCTCAACGAGTTGCTATTGGGTATACTATAGGGGCTGCTATTGGCGGTGCCGTAGGAAAGATTCTACTTCCTTTAGGACTTCATTTTGCTGCTGGTTCAGCTGCCGGTATGGGAGCTCGAAAGTTGACACTTAATAATTTACCTCAGCGTCATATTGATGATATTTTAATATCATTAGAAGCTTATATAAATGGCGGGATTGGACCTCAAAAGTCATATCAATCACATACTATTTCTCGAAATCAATATAAGTAGAAGGTAAATTTCTATGGATGAGTTTACTTGGTGGGTAATCGTTTTTTCTCTTTTTTTAGGTGGGGGAGCTGCATGGTTGCTTCCCAAAACATGGTTTAAGTTAGTCGGTCGAATTATGATTGTCGTTGGTATATTTGGAGCCTTTTTTACAGACTTTGAAATATTAAGCGCTTTTTGTTTTTCCTGTATACCAATTGGCTTTGGGTTATTAACTTATAATAAAAAGTATTCAGAGTCTTAGGCAAATACTCTTTATTTTCCGCCATTACAATTACGCAGACATTCAT
>NZ_PNDU01000391.1:0-10011 GCF_005886635.1 Pseudoalteromonas sp. S558
ACTAGTCTGACAGAGAGGGTATGGTGGGCGTGTGTGAACGTGTACCTTCTGAATCTATTTTTTCAGGTAAGCACGCTTCAAGCATGCGAATAAGGCCTTTTGTTGTTATTGGTTTAGGAAATTGCGTAGCAAAATGACTTTGATTTAGCACTTCGTTACTTTCAGGTTCATTTATAGTTGTGATTAATGCGAGTTTAGAAATATGAGGATGATCTAAAGCATTTATTTTTTCACCAAGGGCTAATCCATTGCCGTCATTTAATTTTTTGTCAATTATAACAATATCAAAAGGGCGAGTAGGTTGGGTATAACATTGCTCGTAACTGACAAGTGCAGACTTGGTCGATGAACTTGTTGTTACATTTGCTCCCCAATGTGAAAGTTGTCTTTCAAGCATAGTAGACAGGCTGCGATTACTGCACACAATATGTATGTTTTTATTGGTTATGTTAACCGGTTGGCTGATTTTTTCTGGTTTAGTGCTTTTTTTAAATGTTACATCAAAGCTGAACTTACTTCCTAGATGCTCTTGCGATTCAACGTTGATATCACCTTCCATTAAAAGGCATAGTTTTTTTACAATTGCTAATCCTAAACCCGTTCCACCGTATTTACGTGTGGTGGATGAATCAACCTGAGAGAATGATTTAAAAAGCTTTGTTTGTTGATCAGCCGTTATACCAATGCCGGTGTCTTTTATTTGGCAGTAAAAGCGCATCTCCGTTGCATTAATTGGCAATAGCTTAGCTACTATTGTTACTTCGCCTTTCTCGGTAAACTTAAGTGCGTTATTAACAAGGTTGACGAGAATTTGCTTAAGACGTCCAGAGTCGCCAATTACATAACGGGTCTCAATGTTAGTCGTATCTAAAACCAGTTCAATGTTTTTTTGATAGGCTTGTATTGCTGATGTTTCAATAAAATCATCAAGCACGTCGCGCACGTTAAATTCGAGTTCTTCCAGTTCAAGCTTACCGGCATCCACTTTTGAAAAATCTAAAATATCGTTAATTATATTTAATAAAAAATTCGCGCTGTTAACCGCAATACGTGCATGCTCTTTCTGAGTCGGCTTTAATGGGCTATCTAGTAGAAAATTTAACATCCCCAGTACCCCGTTCATAGGGGTACGTATTTCATGGCTCATTGAAGCTAAAAACTCACTTTTAACGATACTTGCTTGCTCAGCCAGCGCTTTAGCCTCAATTAATGAATCGTTAGCAGCAATACGTTTTGTTATATCTTGTTGTATACCTACAAATGCTGTGAGGTTGGAATACTCATCAAATACGGGAGATATTTGCAAACTATTCCAAAATGCAGTGCCATCTTTTTTATAGTTTAATATTTCTATCCTTTGCGTTTTGAGTGTTTGTATTGCATGTTTAAGAGTAGAAATTGATTTTTTACTTGTTTCAGGTCCTTGCAATATTTTGCAATTGACTCCAAGCATTTCGTGCTTTTTATAGCCGGTTATATTTTCAAAAGCAGTATTAACAAAAACTAAAGGAAGCCCTTGCACTTTAGCGTCGGCAATCGAGATACCTACATTACATGACTCTATAGCATGAGCGAGTAAATCATTTTGCTCTTTCGCTTTTTTTAACGCGTCTTGAGATGCTTTTTGTTCGGTAACATCCGTAATTGACCCCGCCATTCTTATTGCAAAATTATTTTTATCTCTGAGTGCCATTCCTTTTACTCGATAGTAGCGGTATAGCCCCGATTTTGTTTTTAACCGGTGTTCAATATCATAAGGTGTACTATTTTTTAAGTGAGCTGTTAGGCGTTTATTGTGCTCACAAATATCGTCAGGGTGTACAAGCTCAAAAAAAGAGTCTGCCTTGTTTGGTAGTTCATCACTATCTTGATAACCAAGGAGCGCTTTAATACGTGGTGAAAAATACATCTTCGTTGATACAATATCCCAATCCCATATACCATCATTACTGCCTTTCACTGCCAGTTCATAACGGGCTTCGCTTAATTTAATTGCCTTTCGAGATGATTCTAAGAGTTTAAAAGGGTTGAGTAGTAAATGTCGTCCAAACATTAGCAATATAGTTGAAGAAATTAACAGGCTAAAAACAAGGGCTACAGCAATATCTTTCATAAAGCTGGCTACTTTATTTGTCAGTAACGTACTTGTTGTAAAATACTCAAGTTTAATATCTGTTGAGCCAATCTGCTTATGATTAATATTTATATAGTCTTCATTTTCTCGTAAGTTTGAAAAGGACACCCACGGCCCCTGTAAGGTAAAACTATGGCTATCAACTTTAAACTTTGCAGGTAATAGCTCTACCAATGGGGTATTAAATTGAATAATTAACGCACCTTCACTAAGGCCGTTATATTTAATAGGTACTGCCATGATAAATAAATCATTTTTACTCGTTTGATTCAGGATTATGGCAGTGTCTAGTTTGTCTTCGAGAATACCCGATAACCAATTGGGTTCTAATGAAATTATCTTCGCTAGCGAGTTGTCATTACTGTAAACAACTTCCTGAAGTATATTAACAATAGCAATGCTTTCTGTTTTACCTAAAATTTTATACTCAAATAAATAATCTAGCATGATCGCTTTTGATGTCTCTGAGCCCATAGTTGACGTTGTAAGGATTGGTTGCTTGGCCAGATCTTTAAGAATTTGCTCTCTTGTTTCAATAAAAAGTGTTAAGTAGCTCGTTGTAAGCTCAGACTCCATTTCAATACTTTTACTTTGTAAGTTTCGAATTGTATCCTCAGCGCGGCTACCAACAAGTACAAGGCTTATACCTATTGAAAATAAAAGACTTAAAGCCAAAAAAGTATAAAACGCATAATTTGTATTAAGCTTAATTTTTTTACTAAATTTGCTAAGCATATGTCGTTATACCCCTTCCTTTAGTTATTTTGTATCACATATATGTTGCCATCAGCTTGATAATTGGCCATACATAAATCATCGACTCCTAGCGCCTCATGGGCATCAGTATTGTTTGTAGTCCAAGTACTAAAAGGCTGTTTATATTCTTTAATTAAACCATTTACAGGTTTGTTTATATTCTCTAATGCTACTTTTATGTTTGCTCTATTATTACTGACATTATCTGTAAGAGTGGTTTGCGAAATAGCTTGAAGAAGTATTTTTGTTAAATCATATGCATGTATAAACCCAGCAGGTGCAGCTAGTTCTTCTAAAGAAACAGACAAAAGCGTTGCTTGCTCTTGTACATGTTTTGTAAGCGTTGCTTGCGGTTTGTTTAAAAAAGAAAAGCAGCTTTGAATAAAGTGTAAGTTTAGATTTGACTGCAAGGCTGTTTTTACTTTACTAAAAAAATCGCCTCCCGTAATCCCCCAGTGGCTGATAATCGGTAAGCGTTCACTTGCTTCAAAGCTCTCCATAGCACGAATTATTTCAGCGCCTTCAATTGCATTGCCAACAAACAAAATGCAATCAGCTTGATTATTTATTATTTTGCGTAAAATTATTTTTGCACTGTTTATTTTAGTGTTCCAGTTAAACCAATCTACTTTAGTGTCTTTGTCTCCAATTGCTTTTATTATTGAGTTGTAATTAGATTTCCCCCATGGCGTATTTTCTAATAATAGTTGTGGGTTTTTGCAGTTTAAGGTGTTGGTTGCATATTGGACCATTCTGTATCCTGCTTTTGTATCGTCAACAGAGAGTCTAAATACCCAGTTTTTATCGCTTGGGTAGCGTGTAATAGGCCCACCTGCTGCCCATGGCACTAAAAGTAACAGTTCGTTTTTATTTATAAAATCTCTATTTTTAATATAAGGTGGTGAATGCAATCCGCCTAAAAAAACCAGTGCATTTGGGTCTTTTAAAAATTGTCGCATATGTAATAAGCTGCGATTAGAGTTACCTCTATTATCTTTTTCGACAATATTTATTTGGTAGTTTTGGGCACTATAATCAACTTCAGCAAGCGCAGTAAGTGCCCCCATTTTCATCGCATAAGCAGATTCGTTATGGTTTGAATAGTCAGAATCATGATAAATGGTGAATGTTTTAACACTTTGCGTATTTGCGCTTAGTTCAAATGGCACGGTAAATAAAATGCCTAATAAGGCAAGTAAAGTGGTGATGCGCATAAGGAAACTTTATGTTAGTAATTTGTTGTAAAGTTAGCGTATTTTTTGGTTATTTTCCCGTTTTAAAAGAAATGATTTTGGTATAAATGAAAAGTGGTAAATTAGTATTGGGTAATAGGCGCATTTATTTAATGCTTATGTGAATAGAAAGAACCCGTATTAAAACGGGTTCCTTTTGAAATGCTAAGCTTATTTAAAGTCGCTTGGGTTGTGGCGCTCTACCATTTGTTCTTCTTCAGGACCCCATGTGCGATTAACACGACGCCCTCGTTTTACAGCGGGGCGCTCTGATATTTGTTTAGCCCAGCGAATAACGTGAGTGTATGAAGCAACATCTAAAAATTCAGCTGCATCGTACAAATCGCCAAGCACTAATGAGCCGTACCACGGCCAAATTGCGATATCAGCAATAGAATACTCATCACCCGCCATATAATCATTGTCACTTAAGTGACGATTTAATACATCAAGTTGGCGTTTCGTTTCCATAGTAAAGCGGTCTATAGGGTATTGCATTTTGCTTGGTGCATAACTGTAAAAGTGACCAAACCCGCCACCTAAATAAGGCGCAGAGCCCATTTGCCAAAATAGCCAGTTACGACACTCTGTTTTGGCTTTCAAATCTTTAGGGGTGAGCACATCAAATTTTTCGCTAAGGTACTGTAAAATAGAGCCTGATTCAAAAATGCGAGTCGGTGGCGTGGTCGAGTGATCCATAAGCGCTGGAATTTTTGAATTTGGATTAATATCAACAAAGTCAGATCCGAATTGATCGCCATCACCTATATTAATGAGGTATGCGTCATACTCGGCATTCGTTAAACCAAGTTCTAAAAGCTCTTCAAACATAATAGTGGCTTTTTGACCATTTGGCGTAGCAAGGGAATAAAGCTGAAATACGTGCTCGCCAATAGGTAAGGTTTTATCATGAGTCGCGCCCGCAATTGGGCGGTTAATACTGGCAAATTTACCGCCACTTTCGCTGTCCCACGTCCATACTTTTGGTGGTATATATTCGTTTTGCTCACTCATAAATAACCTCTCTGTTAGATAAAATTGTTTAAAGGTGGTCTGTTTAATTTATCGATCTTTAAGTTTATCGGCTTTTGCTAATTTAAAACCTAAAAGCATTCCGCTTAACGCTCCAAATAAATGACTTTCGAACGATACATGAAAACGCTGTGGCAAAACGCCCCATATAAAACCGCTATAAAGTACGGCAACTACAACGGCAATAATGATTGATTTTAATGAGCGCCTGATAACGCCGTAGCAAAGTATAAAGCCCCACAGGCCATATATAACACCGCTTAAACCGACATGAATATTACTGCGGCCAAATATCCACACTAACAACCCGCCTACACACGCTGTAAAAATAAATACATTGTAAAAACGCTTAACGCTGTATTGGCAAATTAGCCAACTTAACACTACAAATGGGACCATGTTGCTAGCGAAGTGCCACCAGCTGCCATGTAAAAAGGGGGCGCACAGTATGCCAATTAAACCTTGGATACTGCGTGGATATATACCTAGCCCATTTAAGTTAATTCCGGGTAGACTATTGATCACTTGTAATACAAAGCAAATAGTAACAACGCTAAAAATTGCGAAACGCTTACTGGTTAGCAACGACAGTGTGGTTGGCTTGGTTTGCATATAATTGCTCTAGTTAACTTAAGAGTTGCCAGTATAGGAATTGTATTTAGTAATTAAAAGCAATTAAAAAAGCACAGCATAAAAATGCTGTGCTTTTTTTAATTACTACTGGCTATTAACCAAGTTTGGTTAGTAGCTTTTTAGCGGCAAGTTCAGAACTTGCAGGGTTTTGGCCTGTGATTACTAAACCATCTTCTAGTGCAAGTACGCCCCAGTCTTCAGTTTTTTGGTAATCGCCACCTTTTTTAATTAGCTCGTCTTCAACTAAAAATGGCACTATGTCGGTAAGTTGCACTGCTGCTTCTTCAGAGTTAGTAAAACCAGTTACTTTTTTACCCGCAACTAATGCATTACCATCAATATCTTTAACATTTAAAAATGCAGCACTTGCATGGCATACCGCAGCCACTGGTTTTTGCTCTTTTATAAAGCTTTCGATAAGTGAAATTGAATCAGTGTTATCAACCAAATCCCATAATGGACCGTGTCCACCTGGGTAAAACACAGCATCAAAGTCGCTAGAATTTACTTCACTCAACACTTTAGTGTTTGCCATTAATGTTTGTGCTGCGCTATCTGCGTCGTAACGTTTAGTTGCATCTGTTTGAAAATCAGCAAGCGTACTTGTCGGATCAATAGGGGGTTGGCCACCAGCTGGAGACGCTAAGGTTACTTCAACACCTGCATCAATGAATGCGTAGTACGGGGCTGCAAATTCTTCTACCCAAAAACCAGTTTTTTCGCCAGTGTTACCAAGCTCTGCGTGAGATGTAAGAACCATAAGTATTTTTTTAGACATTAAATGTATCCTTCTGATGATTTGAATTAGTTAATCTTGCTTACCAACTACTATATGCACTAACGCAGCTTTAAACAACGATGATAAATTTAACTTTATTGGTTTAATAATTGATACAATTAAAGGGTTGAATTTTAAATACGCTACGGAGCATTTATGAAAGTCTCGTTTGAGCAATTAAAAAGCATGGTTGTATTTGCGCAAATCGTAGAGCAGGGCAGCTTAACCGCTGCTGCAAAGCAATTAGGGCTTACGCGAGCCGTGGCAAGTTATCACTTAAAAAAACTTGAAACCCAGCTTGAGGTTACTTTATTAAATCGCTCAACTCGTACTATGGCGCTTACTGAGGCGGGTATTGCTTATTATGAGCGCTGTAGAATCATTACCGAACAGGCTAACGCAGCTAATCAGCAAATAGAGAATATAAAAAGTGAGCCACAAGGTTTGCTTAAAATTAGTTGCCCTGTGAATGTAGGGATGCAATTAATTGTGCCAGCAATAAATACCTTTAAGCGCCAATACCCTAAAATTCAAATTGATTTACAACTTACCGACGACGTTATTGATATTATTAAAAATGGCTTTGATTTTGCTATTAGAGGGGTGGCGCTGAGTGACTCTAATTTACAAGCAACTAAGCTGACGACAATGAGCACGTGCATTTGTGGTGCGCCAGATTATTTTGCTCATTTTGGTAAACCTAAAACGCCTTTAGAATTGGCAGAGCATCAATGGGTGGTTTACCAGCTCGGGAGTAAAACTTTAACGCTTTCAAAAGATGGAAAAAAACACGACATCATAATGCAAGGTGGTTTAAGTACTAATAACGCCGCTTCGCGTACCGCTTTTGTCGAAGCTGGGCATGGCATTGGCCGTATTCCGCTTTATGATGCGTGGCCAAAAATACAAGCAGGGTTGCTTGAAATTGTATTAGATGATTATAAAAGCAAAGATATTGAACTGTACGGGGTATTTCCGCCAGGAGCAGCAGGCTCTAAAAAGCTACGGTTATTTATTGATTACTTAAAAGCCTATTTTGTAAAACAGCATACCGCTTTAGGTATGCTGAAAAGCGTTTAATTATTCTCGCTTTTAAAGCATTTATAAAATACTTATAAAGTACGGCTAAATAATGCAACCGCTTGTTGATACATATTAATTGCAAGGGCAGCGTCGTATCGCTCGCCTTCATCACGCATAAAGGCATGCTGCGCATTAACTTCTTGCCATTGGTAATTAATAGCTGTAGTTACGCATTGCTGATAAATTTTTGTACGACCTTCTTGTGGTACATGTGGGTCTTGTTTACCCCATATAAAGTGAATTTCACCTTGTATATCAGCCATGCGCTCAAATGAGTTGTTTCCAGGTTGCGCAGGTAATGTATCGCTGTGAATATCAGTTGCGTATAAACAAAATGCCGCTTTAATTTCAGGATTTAGCGCCGCTCTATAAGCTAAATGTCCGCCAATACATACGCCCATAGTGCCTATGGTTCCTGTGCAATAGCTTTGTAATCTAATAAAGTCGATTAGGGTTTGTGTGTCGCTATCGTGATGCTCAAGTGGCTTTGCCCATTTATCAGCGTTGCCTTTATCTTTACCTGCATCATCGTAATCGAGCACGGTACCTATAGGATTTAACTCATGAAACACTTCAGGTACTAAGACTACAAAGCCATGGCTTGCTAAAATAGCTGCGCTGCGTGCAATAGGAGCCGTTTGTTGAAAAATTTCAGAATAAAAAATAAGTGCAGGGAACTGTCCTTGCGTCTGAGGACGGTAAACAGTGGTGCGCATCAGGCCTGTTGGCGTTGGCAAGTCTGCGGTATGGTGTTGAACAATCATAAAAGCGCTCAGTTATATAAAAGTATATGGTAACCGAGCGCGATAAAATAAACGACTTTTGTTGTCGAGTATTTAAATACTAACAGGCATTTTAGTGCAGCTTGCGTAGTAGCTTACTGTTGCGGGCCAGTCTGAGAATATTCCCATTACGCCTACATCTTGTGCCAGTACATCAACAACGGTCATCATGTCGCCATCGTTATTTATAACGTCAGCAATTGACTGATAGTAATAACCGCCACCTTCATTTAGTGGGCCTGAGCGCTCAAGGCTCCATGCAATAATATTAAGACCCGCCGCTTTAGCGTCAATTGCGTATTGCGAAGGTGTAATGTTGTTATCGTTATCAATTGTTAAAAGCATCCATATAGGCGGCGCTATAATTTTAACGCCATCAGCAAAAAGTTGTTCCATGCTTGGCTGCCATGTATCTGCATTATTAGGGTCGAAACCAGCATCGCTATCACGACCATCTAAGTAAACACTTTGCGCCGCAAATTCAGGGTTTGAATTAATCCAATATTTCACATCGGCGAGATTAAATGATTGCGGATAAACACGATTAGCAGGGACATCCATTTGTGTATATTCATCGATCATTTTTTGCGCGTACTGTGTTTGCGTCATCCCATCAAAAGGCATGCTAACTTGTGGAGATTTAAGCTCTGGGGTCATTTTTACACCCAACTCTTTAAATAGCGTAATACTTTGCTTATGAGTTAATAGTGTACCGCTGGTGGCGTATAAATCGGTGCGCCAACTTGGCGTGCCATCCATGTAATCGGCAACCGTTGTCGCACTGGTATTAGCGCCATCCATTTTACCTTCAAGGGTTAAAAACTCCGCTAAGCTTATGTCGCTGGTACAACATTTAGCAGAAGCGGCAATACCATTAGCAGGGTCGGCTGGTGTAAATGGCACACTGCATTTAGCTGCTAGTTCAGGAATGGCTAAAATATTAGTTGTAGTGTGTAAGTCGCATTGAGAATGGCGACACACAAGCTCTTTATCGTTTGTAAATGTGACATCACATTCAATAATGCCAGCGCCCATTCTAGCGGCGGCAACGTACGCCTCCTTAGTATGTTCAGGGTATTGCATTGGCGCACCACGATGACCTATTGAAAAGTCAGTACGATAAAAAGGCCCTTCATTACATGATGCTAATTTTGTTTTTAGTGCACTGGGTGCCATATCATTAATTAAATAGTCAGGGCGAGTACCGAGTTGAATTTTTCCTTTATTAGCGACTTCTTCAACTTGATCATTGGTAACAGTGGCTTGTTTTTCTATTATTTTTTCATTGTTATTGCAGCCAGCAAGTGTACTCAAAAACAGGCAACTCGCAAGCAAGGTAATGCACTTCATTGTTTATCCTTAAAAAGTAAAATTTTTATTATTTTAATGGTTATTAATGACAACTTAGCTACAAGCTTATTAATTTACGTTTTTATTAGGGCCTGTTTATCTTTCGAGGTTAAATTTGCAGCAGTGTGTTTGGTATTTAGGCAAGGCAGAGCCTATGTAGTGTGGTTATTCCCCATAAATAGGCGATAACGCAGCATAAATGCCAAACATGCGCTGCCCTTGGGTTCTGCC
>NZ_PNDU01000392.1:0-797 GCF_005886635.1 Pseudoalteromonas sp. S558
TCTCGCTTTGTGTTACCGAGGCTAAGCGGTTACAGGCATCGTATTTATATTGCTGTAGCGTGCCATCAAACCCAGTGACTTGTGTTGGGTTTTCGTTCGCATCGTAACTTATGCGGTATACGTGACCGTCGCTTCGCTCAATGGCGGTTAAGTTACGCTCTTTGTCATAGGTTAAATGCAGTGCGCTACCATCGGGCTGAATCACACAATGTGGCTGGCTTAGCCCTTCAAAGTGTTGCTCGGTGGTGTCGCCATTGCTGTTTTGTGAGCTTATTAGCCGCCCTGCTTCGTCGTAACTAAAATGTTGATGCTGTTTATGTTCAGGCTCGTTTTCGTCAAAGGCGGTGGTTTGCGCAAGCTGCCCATGCGCGTTGTATTTGTATTGAGTCAGCAGCCCTGCGTTATTGATGGTGGCGTTTACACGCCCTAAATTATCGTAGCTGTAACGTATTAGCTCGTCGTTATGGTGCTTGGCTAATAGCTCACCTTGCTCGTTCCATACAAATTGGGTAATTTGGCCGTTTTTATTAATGTGCTGTGTTAACTGGCCAAGCTTATCGTAGCTGTATAATGTGGTGCGGCCATCGCCAAAGGTTTCGCTTTGCAGTAAACCCGCTACGCTGTATTTGCGCGTAATGGTTTGCCCATCTGGCAAGGTGGTTAATACCCGTTGCCCTAGTTGGTTATACGCAAATTGAGTTTGGCTGCCATCAGGCTGAGTTATAGAGGCTAATTGCCCATAAGGCGTATAGCTGTAACGCGTTATGCTGTTATCGGGTTTAACGTCGGTTACTTTT
>NZ_PNDU01000393.1:0-3061 GCF_005886635.1 Pseudoalteromonas sp. S558
AAGTAATTAGAAGCTTGGCTTCTCGCGTGAGCAAGCTCAACGCCTACCGGTAAAATTTGACGCCGTAGTTAAATTTACTTGTAGACGCACAGCTTGCTGGCGTGATGGGCGAAGTCTATAAAGATATAAACGGTGCAGCCTGCAATTACTTATAAACCAAAAGCTGCGCTTTTCACGTGAGCAAGCTCTACGCCTTCAAAAATGAAAAAACCGCGTTTAAATAAACGCGGTTTTTTGATTTCGAATTAACGATTGATTTTAATCGTTAATTTTTGCAAATGCAGTGCCTAAGCGAGTAACCACTTCTGGTAGTTGGTCATCTAGTATTTCAGCTTTATCAGCACCCCATGCAAGTACCACAGTAGAGCCTAATTTAAAGCGACCCATTTCTTCACCTTTTTTAAGCGTGATAGCGTTTTCGCCTTTAGTTGGATAATTCCAACTAAATACATCACTGCCTGCTGGTGGTGTAACAGTACCTGCCCAAATAGTTTCTATGCTGGCTACAATTGTTGCGCCAACTAGCACCATAGCAAGCGGACCAATCTCAGTTTCAAAAATTGCTACTACGCGTTCGTTACGTGCAAATAAGTTAGGCACGTTTTGCGCTGTAAGTGGATTTACTGAAAATAAATCGCCTGGCACGTAAATCATTTTGCTTAGCGTGCCATCAATTGGCATATGAATACGGTGGTAATCTTTAGGGGCTAAATAAATAGTGGCAAATTTACCGCCTAAAAATGCTGTTGTATCATCTTGTGAGCCGCCTAGTAACGCTTGCAAGCTGTAATCGTGACCTTTAGCTTGTATTAGCTGTCCGTCAACAATATCGCCTAGCTGACTGATTGCGCCATCCACTGGATGAATGATGATATTGCTATCTTCTACCATTGGTCGTACGCCGTTTTTTAAAGGGCGGGTAAAAAATTCATTAAAGCTTTTATAATGAGCTGGATCTGAATATTGTGCTTCACTCATATCTATTTTGTATTGCTTAATAAATAGTTTAATTAATGTGGTTGTTAATGCGCCCGCTTTAGCCGCAGCTAATTTGCCTACAACGCGTGAAATAAAATGTTTTGGCATTGCGTACTGCATTGCGATTTTAAATTTGTCTAAACTCACAGTATTTTTCCTAAATTATACGCGAGGCGCACGAGCGCCGGCACGGCCATCGGCCATTGTTTCTAAAATTCGGTGGTAGCTGTCAAAGCGCAATTGAGAAATTCTGCCATCGGCTACAGCTTCTTTAACTATACAGCCCGGATCGTTTAAATGTTTACAGTCTCTAAAGCGGCATCCGCCAATAAATTCTCTAAACTCTTTAAAACACCACGTTACACGCTCAACATCTAAGTGCCATAAACCAAACTCACGAATTCCTGGCGAGTCGATTAAATTACCGCCGCTAGGTAAATGGTGAAGGCGCGAAACGGTTGTAGTGTGCTGGCCTAAGCCGCTGTTTTCAGATACTTCTTTAGTTAATATTTCAGCATTAGGCAATACAGTGTTAACGAGGGTTGATTTACCTACGCCACTTTGACCAACAAAAATATTATTTTTATCAACAAGCACTTCTTTTAATTCATCAATACCGTCACCCGATATATTACTAACAAGGAGTACTTGGTAATCAAGTTTACGATAGATATCGAGAACTTTTTGTATTTCGCTAAGGCCAGCATCGTCAATTAAATCGGTTTTATTGAGCACTAAAATTGGCTCAATGCCCATATCTTCACAGGCTATTAAATAACGGTCGATAATACTAGGGGTAAACTCGGGTAATACCGCCGATACCATGAGTATTTGGTCAATGTTGGCTGCAATAACTTTAACACCGTCGTAAAAGTCAGGGCGGGTAAGTTGCGAACGACGCTCTTGCGTGGCTTCAATTACACCGGCTAAATCGCCTTCACTTACTTTGGCACGGCGAAACAATACTTCATCACCACACACTAAATTAGACACGGTACGACGTATATTACAGCGCAGTACATCGCCGTTCTCGGTTTCGACATCGGCGTGCTGGCCAAAACGACTGATCACAATTGCGCTCTCGACCTGACCTAAATTGTCGGTTTGCCATTCTTGCGCGCCTTTTTTAGCTGGCCTTGAGTCTGCACTATTAATGCGTTTTTGGTGATTGGCCTTGATCTGACGCGATTGGCCTTTACTTAATTTTTTCTGTTTTGCCACTGGAGGCCTATAACCTTAGTTAAATGTCGCTTTTCCTAAAAAAAGCTTTAGCTCGACGGTTGATGCTAATATGATATATCGAAATGCGTTGGATCTAAAGGAAAGCACCGCTTAGGTATTATGACTATTAATAAATCAAATTTAATTTGGCTCGATCTTGAAATGACTGGACTCGAACCAGAGACCGATAAAATACTCGAAATTGCGACGGTTGTCACTGATGCAGACTTGAATATATTAGCCGAAGGGCCAACTATCGCTATTCATCAAAGTAATGAACTCCTTGATGGCATGGACGAGTGGTGTACTACTCAACATGGTAAATCGGGTTTAACAGCGCGTTGTAAAGCAAGCACCTTTGATGAAGCCTATGCTGTAGAGCAAACTTTAGCGTTTTTAAAGCAGTGGGTGCCAGCGGGTGCTTCGCCGATGTGCGGTAACTCTATAGGGCAAGACCGCCGTTTTATGAATAAGTACATGCGCGAACTCGAAGACTTTTTTCATTATCGAAATCTTGATGTGAGCACTATTAAAGAATTAGCACGTCGTTGGAAACCAGAAGTGCTTGCAAAAGTGAACAAAAAAGGCTCACACCTTGCTTTGGATGACATTAAAGATTCGATTATGGAATTAAAAGTCTATAGAGAAAATTTCTTTAATTTGTAAAAAACACTTGCAAACACTCCGTATTATTGTAGAATCCTGCCCCGCTCAAGACGATAACCCACGCGGGGTTAGTGTGTTTGAGTGATTGATTTACCATCAATTAATGCGGTACTAGCTCAGTTGCTAGAATGTTGAACGCGACCTGTCGCGCACCAACGTAAAATAACTGAAGAAATAAAAATGCGGTACTAGCTCA
>NZ_PNDU01000394.1:0-3126 GCF_005886635.1 Pseudoalteromonas sp. S558
GACCTCCGGCTACCCGATTAAGTGTCTTTTCGACCGACAAAGCTACTTATTGCCATTCCCAAAACACTTAGTGCCATTGTAAACATAAGACCTAAAAACCACTTATTTTGGTCATAGATCCTGTCAATTTCTGATTTTGTTTGGAGTAATTCTGTACGGAGGGACTCCTTAGCATTGTCTAAGTCTTTTCTTAGAATTGGTATTGCCAGTGCTTTTTCAGGGTTTAACGTTAATGCAGATTCAAGTGCTGCTAGTTTTACGTCTATTTTTGATACACTCTCAGAGACTTTGCTTACTTCTATTTTCCATTCACTACCTTCGGGAAGGCTTGTTAATGTATTGAGACTTATGTCGATTGTTTTAATATCAGATTTTAACTTAGTAAGTTGCTTGCTTTGAGCCTTCATGGTTTCTTCAGCCATAACTAACTTGTCCGATAGCTCTGCTCGTGTATAAGTTGTTTTTTGATCGAAAAAAATTCCAGATGATAAAGAGACTGTAACTCCTACAGCTACTGCTGAAATAACACCTGCAATAGTTGAAGTGAATTTTTGGACTTTTTCCGTCTTTTTACGCAAGTTTTCAATTTGTTCTTCACGCTCAGTATTCGCCATTCTTTCTTGCATCTGAACTCCTTATCATCGTGACACTTAACACTTTAGTATTTATGCAACACGCAGTTTGTGTTGCATAATCGCTTGTTGGACTGAGGCGCTACCTGCTCGGTGTGTTCGCGTTGGTATTGTTTATGCTATGGGAATTTGCTTTTTATGGCCTAACCGATATTTAGCCAATTTCATTGACGCGTATATCGTATCTAAGCTGTCCCTGCATTGCTCAGCGTTTATTATGTCCTTATTACACCTAAATTTAGCTTGATAAGCAACCATATTATTAAAACACACAGCCGCTATTAGCCTGAACAATTAAGCAGGTTAACATGTTGATTCTATTAAGCAGGCTAGCCCGCTAACTCGTTCGCTCTGTTGTAACTGTTGCCGCATCCGACTCTGCTATACCAATAAATCGCAAGATGCCAACTTTGCATGATTGACAGGGCCAATGTGGTATCAATGGATCTTTTTCTGTTTTTGGCTTCACTGGTTTACATGTGTGTGACTCTTGAGTCCTTATTAACGCTAACTTTTGTTTACGACATGCATTGGCTAAAAATCCATAGTGGCGAATGCGCATAAACCCTTTGGGCAATATATGTTGTAAATAACGCCGTAAAAATTCGTCACAACTCAGTGTCATGACCTTATTCCGGTTATTATCTTTATAATCTCGGTACTTAAAGCTCACTGTTTCTTCAGTCGCTGACACTAATCGCGATTCTGACATCACGCCTTTTCGGGTATAACGAGCAAGGTAACTAACTAGCTTTTCACTGTACGTTAAACAGGCTTTGCTATACACGCACCATTTGGTTGGTGTGCTTACCTTCGCGAATGAACTATCGCATTCATTGAGCGCCGCGAGCATTTTCCCTCTAAACACTGTTGATAATGCTTTAACGGGGTATAAATAACCTTTTTCTATTTCATGCCATTGCGCTTTATCAAGCGCACCTGCGGGTATCAAGCAATGCAGGTGAATATGCTGGCTTAAGTTCTGCCCCCACGTATGCAGTACGCTTGTCATACCTAACTGACCATGCCTCTTTCGTTTCGCAAATTTACACAGCGTTTGCCATGCGGCTTTAAATAAACAGTGATACAACGCGTTTGGGTTGTAGTGCGCAATAATATTTAACTCATGCGGGAGCGTAAAAACAAGGTGGAAATACCGACACGGTAATAAATCTTCCTGCTGTTTTTGCACCCATTTAGCCGTAGCCATCCCTTGGCAACGTGGGCAATGACGGTCTCGACAACTACACCCAATTTGTTGTACTTCACTACAGTTATCACATTGCCATGCTTGATAACCGAGCTGACCCGTTCTGCATGATTGAAGGTGTTGGCAGACACGTTCTGCATGATTGAAGGTGTTGGCAGACACGTAACTGCTGATAACTCATTATGTGGTGCTGCCGATAATTCCCAAGGCCAGAATTTAAAATATCAGCGAGGTGCAAGCCGCTCATTGGTTTCCCCAACTTGCGAGTAAATCAATGCCACCATGCCCTAATTCAGGTAACCAGTGTAAGTAACTTTGCGTGGTTCTAATGTCACTGTGACCAAGCTGATGTTGAAGTTGATGAAGCGGCATCCCTAACTCAAGTTGATGTGTTGCATAAGCATGGCGTAATACATGTGGATTACAGTGCTTTAAACCACACATTTGTGCATGTTTTTTCAATGCCTTTCTGAAGCTTGAGGGTGACATGGGTTTATCCATTAACCATCGTGAATAAAACATCCAGCCCGTTGGGTGATACATTTTCCAATAACAACGTAATTGATTTAGCACGCTATCTGATACAACAACATAGCGTGACTTATCTCCTTTACCATGTTCAATTAAAATGGTTTTACGCTGTCCATCGATGTCTTGCACTTTGATGCGCAGCAGTTCGCCAATACGCAAACCACATCCATAACACACCACTATCAATGTTTTTAAGCGCATATCCGTGCAACTTTCTATAAGTCGTCGAATATCATCACGCGATAAATAAGTAGGTGCCCGAGGTTTTGCTTTAGGCAAGGCTATGTCTAAGTTCAGTGGGCGATGTAAAATATTCTTAAACAGAAACCAAATGCTGTTTATTTGTATTTTTTGACTCGCTCTGGAGAGCTTGCGAATAGCGGGATCTTTAAAAAAGATATTCAGCTCATCATCAGTAATTAAATCGAGTGGTTTATTAAAATAATGGCTGAGTTTAAGTAAATGCTCGCAGTAACTTTTACAGGTACTTTGTGAATAACCAAGATAGGCTATTTCAGTTTTGACTTGTTCAATGAGTGTATTCATTACTTACCTCCAAATATGGGATAACCCCAAGGTAAGTGTGGCTCAAATGGTCAGAATAGGATCTCCGCGTAGCGGCTTAGTTCAACAATTTAATAGTGCGCTGGTAATCCTCCCTAAAAATAATAGATGCCAAATGTAGAATTTTCTCTTATTGTAAACACAGGAGAAAATTATGAAAAAAGCACATTTTACAGACAGTCAGATCCT
>NZ_PNDU01000395.1:0-1561 GCF_005886635.1 Pseudoalteromonas sp. S558
ATCAACAGGCCATGGATCTACTCAAAATTTTTTGTATCTAGTTGTTCTAAATAAAAAATTTTAACGACGTTATAGTGAAATTTAATTTGTTAAATTGTTCAACGATTTATGCCGGTTGGTATTGTTATCAAGAGTTCTGGTTATTTACTATAAGAACTTACTAAACCTCTTTTTATTAGCAAGTAATACTCGTAGCAAGTGTTATAAAAAATTGTGAATAAAAAAGCAATAAACAACAAGTAGTCTAAATAAAGGACACTACAATGAAATTTACTCCATTAAAAACATTGGCTGCAAGCGCTGTTATCTGTGCACTTTCGAGCACAGCTTATGCGGCAACAGCAGCAAAAATTGGTGATACAGAATTTAACTACGGTGGATATATTAAACTCGACTCTATGTGGAGTGATTATTCAGCGGGTGCACCAGCAGGTTCAAATGTAGGACGTGATTTTTACGTTCCAAGCACACTGACTGTTGGTAACGATAGCAACTCTGATGCGGTGTTTGATATGCATGCCCGTGAATCTCGTTTTAATTTTGGTACTGCCACCGTTATGGATAACGGTAAAACAATAAAAACTAAAATTGAAATTGATTTTTTAGCATCAGCTACCGGCGGTAACGAACGCGTTTCAAATTCATATGCTCCACGTATTCGCCATGCCTTTGTAACCTATGACGGTTGGTTATTTGGTCAAACATGGTCAAATTTTCAAAATGTGGGTGCCCTTGCAGAAACGCTTGATTTCGTAGGTCCAGCTGAAGGCACTGTTTTTGTTCGTCAATCTCAAATTAAATACACAACTGGCGCATGGTCTTTTTCATTAGAAAATCCAGAAAGTACAATTTCTACAGCTAGCGGAATGGCTGTTACTGATGATGCATCATTACCAGATTTTACAGCGCGTTATACGCACAAAGCTGACTGGGGTAATATAGTTGTAGCAGCACTTGCACGCCAACTAACTTATAAAGTAGGCGCTGTAGATGCTGATGAAACATCGTTTGGTATAAGCGCATCCGGTAAAATAAATTTAGGCGATGACAACCTTAAATTTATGCTTACTCAAGGTAAAGGCTTAGGCCGATACGTAGGCTTAAACGTAGCGCACGGTGCTGTGCTTAATGGCGATGATCTCGATGCAATAGATTCTACGTCTGGTTTTGTTGCTTATCAGCACAAGTGGAACAGCCAATGGCGTTCAACATTCCTTTATTCGTTCTTTTCAGCAGATAACAACGCAGACTTACTTGCTATTTCTGGCGATCCAACTGAATCAAGCCAAAGCTATAGTGCCAATATTTTATACTCTCCAGTTAAACGCTTAACGTTTGGTGCTGAATTTAAACATGCTGAGCGAGAAACAGAAAGCGGCGTAGATGGCGATTTAGAGCGCCTGCAGTTCTCTGTAAAATACTCTTTTTAATAATAACCTGAACTCTGGATAATAAATCTATCTCGAGCAGCTATTTTCAGCGCTAGAGAAAATAAATTTAAATATCACCATGATTCAATATTTTAGTAAATCTCTTAACCAGAGCTCAAGTTAAGTATTAT
>NZ_PNDU01000396.1:0-5318 GCF_005886635.1 Pseudoalteromonas sp. S558
AATTAACCTGAAATCTGGTTAAGATATTTACTAATATATTGAATCATAATGATATTTAAATTTATTTTTCTCTAGCCAGAGATTTTTAGTGAAAACAAGGCGAATTTACGCGTCAATAGCTGGCCTACTGCAAGTAAATTCAACGTAGTTAGCGCTGAAAATAGCTCGAGATAGATTTATTACCCAGAGTTCAGGTTACTTACTACTAGCTGTGTTGATGCTCGGCATGACTTTCTATTTGCAATACGCTGCTTTTAACATTAAATTTTAATGACAATAGCTGTTCTACTTTTAAACGACAGACCTCATCATGCTTTTCGATAGTGCAATGCTGTTTAAGTACCACATGGGCTCCCACTACGGCCTCTTTATCTTTACGGGTAACGGTTACGTTGTGTACGCTATGCACATGCTCTATATGAGTTATTTCGTATTCAATATCAACCACTTTTGGAAGTTTTTCTTTATTTAAACGTAACCCTTGAATGCAACGAACAATGACCTTAATACCTGTAAATAAGACGAAAAATGCGATAAGCATACTCGATAAAATATCAATAACATCCCAGCCAGTAAAATAGATAAGCATACCAGCAATAAAAGTCGATACAGTTGAAATTAAATCAAAAAACGAATGTAAAAATACAGCGTAAATATTAATACTGGCTTTACGACCTTTGTACAAAACCCACGCTGCTGCACCGTGAAACAAAAAGCCAATACCCGCAATAGACGACATCAAGAAGCTATTAATGGCAAGCTCATTGCCCTCATGATGATGAATAAAACGCTCCCCCCCTTCATATAAAATAACTAAGCTAATGGCTAAGTATAAAACGCCATTAATAAGCCCACCAAATAATTCTGCTCGTTGGTGACCATCGTTGTAAGTTTTAGCAAAGTGAATAGCAAGGCTTGAGGCTATTAACGCAATGAATAGCGAGCTGTTATGGACAAATAGATGCCCTGCATCTGCAAGTACTGCAAGTGAATTTGCATAATATGCGCCAATAACTTGAATGACCATGAATGAGCATGTAATTGCTAATGCAATTAATAACCGGCGGCGGGAAGCCTCGTGTGTAGTGATCTCTGTCATGAACTGTTTGAATTACCTATACTTAGAATGCAAATAAGCCTATAGACAGGCTTAGTGAGAAAAGAGTAATGATATACAGTATCAATTATAATACGTCGGTAATTCAAACGCACTAAAAAATTAGTAAAATGAAAGATAATGTACTAAAAGTAGTAGAGTAAGTATAAAATATACCTTACAAAACAGTATAATTTAATAACGCGGAGTGAATAAGTGGGTTTGCATTCAACACAAGAAACATGGAGTACATTAAAACATCTTCCATTTGCTGTTTTACTTCATGATACGCAATCGCAAACCTACCAGGCGAACGCGCACGCACAAACATTATTTGATTTAAATACAAATTCCCCATTAACTGAAAATGACTTTAACCATTTCACTTTAATAAACCCTCTCAGTAAAATAATTTTCTCTATAAAATCACTGTTTAACGATTACTTACTGCCGCATACAAGTAACCAAATACTTATTGAAAAACAAGGTAATACGTTTTTACTAAATGTAAGACTTGCACACGTTAATGAGTCGCTTTCAATGCTCGTATTTGAGCTAATTAAAAATAACGTAAATGAAGAGTATAATTTTGATAAAGTGATATCTAGCATATCAACCGATTTAATTGATATACAAATTGACGATATCGATAAGCATATTGACTATGCCCTGAAAGCCATTGGTACTGTTGCAAATGCAGATAGAAGCTACTTGTTTAGATTCAATAAAAACAATACAAAAATGAGCAATACGCATGAATGGGTGAATGAAGGCATTTTACCTTTCAAAGATACATTACAAGATGTTCCTAAAAGTGCACTGCCGTATTTTTTCAGCTTAATGAATGACACATATTTATTCAGAGTAAATGATACATCGACCCTTCCTAAAGCAGCACTCAGTGAAAAAATCGAATTCGAACAACAAGAGATAAAATCGGTATTGTGCATTGGTCTTCGTTATGAAAAAGAACTTGTTGGGTTTATCGGCTGCGATAGCGTAAAAGAACTACGGGAGTGGACCGATTTAGATTTAATAAGGTTAAAGCTTGTAGGTGAAATACTGACTAACGCATTTAAAAATATAGACTACAGAAAAAAGCTAGAATTAGCTCAGCGACAACTCATTACTGCCAATAAAAAGCTAAATGAATTAGCAAATACTGATGGGTTAACAAATATAGCCAATCGACGTAGTTTTGACCGCGCACTTAAAAATGAAATCAGGCGCTGTGTCCGCAATCAGCATCCCATAGCACTAATCATATGCGACATTGATTTTTTTAAATATTACAACGACAACTACGGACACCAACAAGGTGACGAAGCTTTAAAAATAGTTGCAAGTACACTTAATAAGTTATGTAATCGTCAAGGCGATTTAGCTGCGCGTTACGGTGGTGAAGAGTTTGTTATTATTTTACCCGCTACTGATGCAAAACAGTGCAAAGCGTTTACTGCGCTTATTCAAAAAGAAATTGAGAGCTTAAATATTGAGCATCACTATTCAAATATTGCTAAGCGCCTTACTGTTAGCATGGGGTTTTATGCTTTAATTCCCAGTACAAAAACGATTCCTGAAGATCTTATTAGTAATGCAGATTCCGCCCTATATAACGCAAAGAAAACAGGGCGAAATAAAGTATCCGAATTTATATCCGAATAGTTTTTACTGCATTAATTTTCGTAGCTTAATTTGTTAATTGTATTGCTTTTCCAGCAATAAATGCAGTTAGCAACCCTGCAACCATTGCACAGGCAAAAGTACAAATTATACCGCCTATAACACCATAAACGCCTACCAAACAGCTTGTTGCTAATATAAACAAGCCTATTACCAACGGTAATTTAATCAACATTGTTAATGTGCTTTTACGAATGCAGAACATCATAACGAATAAACTCATCATCGCCGTAAATATCAAAAATTCATTCATGCAGTTTTTGCCTCTATGTATGTTTTTGTAGAAGCTTTTATTTTCAACGCGTAGCCAATACACATGGCCCCCACAAACATAAAGCTAGCATCAACAATAGCAACTAAGCCACTGTTTAAATTAATAATATTACTGTGACTCAATAAAATATTTAATGGCAGCACAGCACACAATGCTAACCCACAGAGTAAAAGTGTCTGTTTAAAATAGGTTTTATAATCTACAGGCAATAACCCTATTAATAGCCAGCCTAACCAAGTATAAAAGAATACAGGTCCAAAATAGCTATTTTGCGCAACACCAATGACATTGTGATTAAGTATTATCTGCAGCGGGAAAAGCACAAAGCTTGCTAACACTAAACCACCGCAACTTCCTATAATAAAGCGGTTCCAACGCGCGTAAGCAACCTCAGATAAACTAGCATTACTCCCTCGCGTACGTTTTGCTAGCCACATCATCATCCCAGACACAGGTAAAAGTGCAGTACAAAAACCAAGTAACACCCATAGTAGTTTGATAAAAATGCCTGCAAAATTACCAAAGTGCATTGGAAATACAAGTTCTATTACTTTTATTGATATCCCTGATATATTACCAAAACTACTCATCGATTTTACAAATTCGCCACTTCCACGATAGTGCAGTAACTGAGAAGCCACCGCTTCTCCACCAAGTAAACGTAAATACACCTGCGCATTAGCGTCATTGTGAGCCATTATTGTTGCATCTATAATCACGGCTTTTGGATAACGGCTATGTGCATTTTCTAGTATGGTGTCTAGCTGTGTCGGCTGTTTAGTATGGCTTATTACTGTTTCTGGTATGGCTGTAAAAGTTTCTATCAGCTTATTTTGATCGCCACCAAAACTCACAAAAGCGGCGGCGGGCAATAAAATAACTGTTGCCAGTCCCAAAAAAGCCCCTGAAAAACCAATCACAATATTAAATACACTTCCCCAAATGCCCATTACTTTATGGCCATCACTAATCGCAATATTGAGTCCTTTGTCGCGTCTGAAAGTAAATAACTCTTTTATCAATTTGCGATGAATAAATAAGCCTGTTATCGCACTCACTAATAACGTTAACCCCAAAAAGCCAGTGAGAATTAACCCAATAGGACGACCTAAATGTAAATCAGCATGAAATTCACCAATATAGCTCGGGGCATCAGTTTTTTTATTTGCATAAAAATCTTTGCTAGGGCCGTAGTAAGTATTCACTAAAGTAAGTGTATCGGGATGAAATTGAAATACTCTGGCAACTTCCTCGCTGTAATTCTCATCTCCGTGGTGCGATTCGAATACAAGGGTTAACAGATAGAAATTATGGCCACTTGGCATAAATACATGGATATTTTCCCCGAATTCATTGGGCACTTGTTTGTGGTACTCATTAACTAAGCGATTTACTTGAACACTCGCAACGTGTTGACTAGATTGTAATTCAGGGTTTGCCCATATTTTTAACTCAGGGCGAGAAAGCACAGCCAACGCACCACTAAACGCAATAATAAATAATAATACGGCGGTTATTATCCCAACCCAGCTATGTAATAAAAATAGCTTTTTTAAAGTAATCGACTTCATCCTTGCCCCTGCGTTAACGCCCAAAAACTAAATAATCCGTGTGTAGCAC
Organism: Pseudoalteromonas sp. S558; assembly: GCF_005886635.1. Taxonomy (NCBI): domain Bacteria; kingdom Pseudomonadati; phylum Pseudomonadota; class Gammaproteobacteria; order Alteromonadales; family Pseudoalteromonadaceae; genus Pseudoalteromonas; species Pseudoalteromonas sp. S558. The sequence goes on from NZ_PNDU01000396.1 coordinate 4,674, forward strand.
ACAATAAACCCATCACCATAAAAGGCTGCCATACTTTTTCAGCCAAATAAGCATATATAAATAACGCTGTCCAAATGATTGGAAACAACAAAATAGGCAGCAAAATTTGCTCACTCATCTCAAAGGGTAAATAAGTGGTCATTCCAGGAATTATGATAACGGCGGTAATAAGTGCCATCACACAGGCTAATAAGTGTCGCCTGCGTGTAGCGTTAAACGTTTTTTTATTATTCATTGTTTACTCATTAAATTTACTTAAACATATACCAAACAGCACATGCAAATGATAACAATTGTTATTATATTGTGCATTTGATATTTAATGCAATTCATTAAGCACGTTTAGTCACTTTTATATTAAAAAATATTGTTGATATGACGCATTAAGGGCGGAGTCTTTTGAGATTAAATTTACAGCGGTCTCTGGATTCGATTTGCTTAAACGGCCTAACGGCTCTTGCCATAGGCTTTTTAACATCTTGTATAATCGCTTATTTTATAATTAACCTGAACTCTGGATAATAAATCTATCTCGAGCAGCTATTTTCAGCGCTAACTGCGTTGAATTTACTTGCAATAGGCCAGCTATTGACGCGTAAATTCGCCTTGTTTTCACTGAAAATCTCTGGCTAGAGAAAATAAATT
>NZ_PNDU01000397.1:0-4055 GCF_005886635.1 Pseudoalteromonas sp. S558
GGTTAAGATATTTACTAATATATTGAATCATAATGATATTTAAATTTATTTTTCTCTAGCCAGAGATTTTCAGTGAAAACAAGGCGAATTTACGCGTCAATAGCTGGCCTATTGCAAGTAGATTCAACGCAGTTAGCGCTGAAAATAGCTGCTCAAGATAGATTTATTATCCAGAGTTCAGTTTACTTAATCAATTTGAGGGTTCAAATCTGACGCTAACGGCGTTAAAAATTTCTAATATAGAACAACTAAATAACGAAACTTTTGCCTTGTTATCGACACGGTTTTCTTACCTCAAAATAGATCACTTAATTAAGCGAATTGGTATTATGCGTACCGAGAGATTATCTTTTCGATTATGTCGGTATTAGCCTCAGGAAAATCATAATTTCCTAATTCACTAATTGCTACCCACTCGCTAGGTTGTCCTTCTGCACCATGCGCTTCACCGCTAAAGTTACTTACTACGTGTACATCTAACTTAACGCATTTATCGCCGTAGTCATGTTCAATAACCATAAGTTGGCTAGAGCTGTGAATAGTTAACCCTACTTCTTCAATAAGTTCGCGCTTAAGTGCTGCAAAAACACTTTCGCCTGCCTCAACCTTACCACCTGGAAATTCCCATAACCCGCCCTGATGTTGTTCATCTGCGCGTTTACAAATGAAGATCGCATTGTTTTTTTTAATCACACCAACAGCAACATGCACAATTTCTATAGTCATAACTCTGAAACTCCATAAAAAAAACGACGCTAACGTCGTTTTTTTATTAACTACTTATACAGTATTGGTTACTTTAATTTACCACAACACTGTTTGAATTTTTGACCTGATTTACAAGGACAAGGGTCGTTACGACCAACTTTTGGTTCTGTACGAGCCATCACTGTAGCTGTTTCTGGCGTTTCACCACCAACATGCTCAACTTCCTCATGTTGGTATTCGCGAGGAGCGCTTTCACTTTTACGGTGTTGCTCTTCTACTTTTTCAACATCTTCTTCTGCGCGTACTTGCACCTTACTTAAAATGCTTACAACATCAACTTTTAAGTTTTCAAGCATTTCAGAGAATAGCTCAAACGATTCACGTTTATACTCTTGTTTAGGGTTCTTTTGCGCGTAACCACGTAAATGAATACCTTGGCGCAAGTGATCCATAGCAGCAAGGTGATCTTTCCAGTGCTGATCAAGACTTTGTAACATAATTGCTTTTTCGAATTGACGTAGGACAGAATCGCCGACCATCTCTTCTTTTTGCTTGTATGACTGCTCAACTGCTTCTTCAATACGTTCACGAAGTTTTTCTTCGTATAGTTTATTATCGTCAGCTAGCCATTGAGCGATTGGCAGTTCAATTAAGAAATCTTGTTTTAAGCGTTCTTCAAGACCGGGGATATCCCACATTTCAGCAAGGCTTTGCGGTGCAATGTACTGATCAATTATATTACTAAGTACGTCACCACGAATTGCAGTAATCGTTTCTGAAATATCGCCTTCTTCAAGTAGCTCGTTACGCTGAGAGTAAACAACACGACGTTGATCGTTTGCTACATCATCGTATTCAAGTAGTTGCTTACGAACGTCGAAGTTACGTGCTTCTACTTTACGCTGTGCGTTTTCAATTGCACGGTTTACCCAAGGATGTTCAATCGCTTCACCGCGTTGCATGCCTAATTTACGCATCATGTTAGTCATGCGCTCACCAGCAAAAATACGCATTAACGCATCGTCCATCGATAAGTAAAAACGGCTTGAACCGGCATCACCTTGACGACCAGAACGACCACGTAATTGGTTATCTATACGACGTGACTCATGACGCTCAGTACCAATGATATGTAAACCACCCGCGTCAATTACAGCATCGTGACGAATTTTCCAAGCTACTTTAATTTCAGCAATTTGTTCATCCGTTGGGTTTTCAAGTTTTTCAACTTCACTGTTCCAGTTACCACCTAACACGATATCGGTACCACGACCAGCCATGTTAGTTGCAATTGTAACTGTACCAGGTAAACCCGCATCTGAAACAATATCGGCTTCTTGTGCGTGGAATTTAGCGTTAAGTACGTTGTGCTTAATTTTTTCTTTACGTAAAAACTGCGATAAATATTCAGAGCTTTCAATCGAGATAGTACCAACCAGCACAGGTTGTCCACGCTCTTGGCAATCTTTAATATCGATTAAAATAGCTTCGTATTTTTCTTCTTGTGTTAGGTATACTAAATCAGCACGATCATCGCGGATCATTGGCTTATTAGTTGGCATAACGACAGTGTCTAGGCCATAGATTGACTGAAATTCAAAAGCTTCAGTATCCGCAGTACCTGTCATACCGGCTAACGTTTCGTATAAACGGAAGTAGTTTTGGAACGTAATAGAGGCGAGCGTTTGGTTTTCGTTTTGAATTTTTACACCTTCTTTAGCTTCAACAGCTTGGTGTAAACCTTCTGACCAACGACGACCTTCCATTGAACGACCGGTGTGCTCATCGATGATGATTACTTCGTTTTCTTTTACAACGTAATCAACATCTTTCTGGTATAGCTTGTGAGCACGAAGTGCTGCGTAAACATGGCTCAATAGCGTGATGCTTGTTGCTGAATAAAGCGAATCGCCTTCTTCAATCAAACCGCGTTCAGTTAGTAGCTCTTCTACCTTAATTTGGCCGCGTTCAGTTAAGTGAACTTGTTTAGATTTCTCATCGATAGTGTAGTCGCCATCGCCTTCAATACCTTCTTCGTCTTCTTTTTCTTGAAGTTCAAGTAAAGGAACGATGGTATTTATTTCAGTGTAAAGCTCCGAGCTGTCCTCAGCGGGGCCTGAAATAATAAGTGGCGTACGTGCTTCATCAATTAGGATTGAATCCACTTCATCGACTACAGCATAAAATAATGGACGCTGTACACGTTCATCAATGCTAAATGCCATGTTGTCGCGAAGGTAGTCAAAACCAAATTCGTTATTAGTACCGTATGTAATGTCGGCAGTATACGCCTGCTTTTTCTGCTGTGGCATCATACCTGGTACGTTACAACCAACCGTCAGGCCTAAAAACTCGAATAATGAACGGTTAGTTTCAGCATCACGCTTTGCAAGATAGTCATTTACGGTAATTACATGAACGCCTTTACCAGTTAAACCATTTAAGTACGCTGGTAATGTTGCTGTTAATGTTTTACCTTCACCGGTACGCATTTCTGCAATACGACCTTCGTGCAAAACCATGCCGCCTAGTAGCTGTACGTCAAAATGGCGCATACCATTAACACGTCTTGATGCTTCACGTACCACACCAAAAGCTTCTGGCAAAATGTCGTCTAGACTTTGTCCGTTATCGTAACGTTCTCTAAACTCAGCTGTTTTCGCTTTTAAATCTTCATCAGAAAGCGCTTCTAGTTGCGTTTCTAGTGCATTGATAAGCGCGACCGTCTTTCTAAAGTTTTTAATAGTGCGGTCATTGCGACTACCAAAAATTTTGGTAAATAAATTAGATATCATGATAAAACCGTTACAATGTATTCTTTGTCAGCCGAGTATCAGCCAACCCATTTTTAATAATTGGTAATTAATATGTGCTTTTAAATAACACCTAGAACATATTAATTAGCAATTTTGTATTTGAAGTACTTAAAAGCACTGTTTATTACGTGCGCTACTATACCAGACTCTGCCAAACAACAAACTATCTCGACAAAAAGATGTGTATTTAAAATGGAAAAATTTGATCTAGTTAGTAAAAATAACGCTATACCCTTAAACCGTTACAAAAAACAGTAGCTAGCTGTAAAGATATGGTGATTAATAAATTAAAAACAAGGGTCACACTTAGCTTAAATTTAACGCTTAAATATGCACTTAAATAAGAGCCTCTTTTTCATTTAAAACATGTGGCTCACTCGTAATCATGGCTGGCCTATTGCAAGTAAATTCAACGCAGTTAGCGCTGAAAATAGCTGCTCGAGATAGATTTATTATCAAGAGTTCAGGTTAAGTATTATTGCGAATTGATATAAGCAGCTCAGAAGCGTAATTAAAAAAAAGGCAGCTAAC
>NZ_PNDU01000398.1:0-789 GCF_005886635.1 Pseudoalteromonas sp. S558
CGCGCGAAACGTGAAGCTTGCCCGCGCGAAATATTAAGCATAATATAAATTATAAAGCTGCGCTTTAACGCGCCAGCAAGCTTTGGCTACGGTGTTTAAACTCTTATCCCAACGACCGTAGATGCGGATATCACAAATATATACAATGCCAATATGGGTAGTCACCCACACGTTCAACCAACTTGGCTCTTAATGGATTTGCCACTATGTACCTTGCTTGATTTATTAAATCATCATCACTTTTTATACTATGATCATAAAAATTTGCCTGCCACATCGCACCATTACATTGATTTAATCGGTTGTATTTTAATGTTGTGATACTTTTAAACTGACCTACCACCGCTGACAATGGCTTTGAACCTGTAAGTTTAAAAATCCAATGTAAGTGATCAGGCATAACCACATAACATATTGTGGTGAGGTTTTGTGTAATTGAAAACTCATATAAAGTCTGCGCAATCAAATGCGAATTTTTAAAGTGAGTAAAAAGCGGCCTCCGCGATATGCAACATATTGTCACGGCATAATAGTGATTCTCAATTGAGCAACGTCCTTTACGCCTTTTATATGAATCAGCCATGATTATCCCTTTATATTTAATATAAAGAAACAATAGTGAATAATGCCCTTTTTGTAAAAGAACAAAAATAATCGCATGCCACAAATAAAAACGCCCCGTAGAAACGTGAGGCTTGCCCGCGCAATATCACATCGTAAAGCTGCGTTTTAACAAGCCTGTAAAGCTTTGCTTTAACACGCCAGCATGCTTATCTTCTGTCGCGCCAG
>NZ_PNDU01000004.1:0-11867 GCF_005886635.1 Pseudoalteromonas sp. S558
TAATCGTCCCTAGATCGAGCTCAAAGGGCAGCGCATGTTTGGCATTTATGCTGCATTATCGACTATTTATGGGAATAACCACCTTGCTCGACGACAACAGCTTGCTTAGTCTCTGAGCAAGCTATAATACGGTAATTTTGAGCAAAGGGTATGACAGGAATCCTTATGATCTTCATATTATATTTCTTTATCTTTTTGATCAGGTATCACAACCTTTTCTTCGAACGACATAAGTATTGGGTATTTTAAATAGGCTTGATCATAGAAAGGGCTGTGCTCATACAGCCAATTTAAACGTGCATCAGGGTCTAGAGAAAATGCCTTGTCGTCATTAATTTTTTTATCAAACGCGAGTGCAAGCGTTGGCTTATCTTTTAGCATTTTACGAGCGTATGGAATTAACGCATAATTCTCCATGTATTCTGTTTGCTGAAAAATGGTGTTAAATTCACCCCACGCAAAAAATGAATCTGGTGCCTCCGGATGCAACAAATGCACCGCTAACTCACCTACTTTTTGTTGCGTTGTTACTTGATACCAACCATCCAAATCGATATTGATGACAGGCAAATAATCAAAACTAGCCGACACTCTAAAGCGACCTTCATAGGGAGCTTTATCAAACGAGTGCTCTGTTACCTTAGCCACTTTTAAAGGCTGTGTATTTGCCCCTTCTAGTTTATTAACAGAAACACCGTGTAACTTTAATTTCTCAATAATGTCACTGTACACTGGTGGAATAAAAAACGCCTTAGGTACTTCAACCGTGTGCTCTACATCTTTTTGCCAATAAATAGGTAAGTCAATATATGTATGTGCTTTACCTAAATACTTCACTTCATTTTGACCTGAGAGTGCATTCATGCTTGATGAATATTCAATACCTTTAAACTGTGCAATAGTGTCAGCCTGCTTGGCATAGCCACGCTTTACTATTAACTGTTTAGGAACAAATTCTTGTTCTTTTTTTACTGCATTAGCTAACTCGTGACTATGCGTTGAAAGTGCATTAATTACGCCATCTAAAAACACATACGTACCCAATACACGCTGTTTATAAGGCTTTAATGAATGATTTTCTACTAAAATAGTAGGGAGAGACTTTAAATCACCCCAACCGTTAGAATAACGAGGTGTTGCAACCCATCCCGCGAGGCCTTTTTTAAAGTCACGCTTATCCATAACAAAAACAAGTGGCCCAGGTGTGTGCCCTTGCTCAGCCAGCGTATTGTCAATCACCGGTTTAAAAAACTGATTTAATGTATCAGATACCGCTGGCGATTCGCTTGAAAAGACCGGATTGTAGCCATAAGTCACATCGTATTGGTAATCTGCGCCATCGGTTACATGTACATCAATGTATAAATTTGGGTTATAGTCGTTAATAACCTTTAAAACACTTCTAACTTCTGGAGTATCTAATTTAGTAAAATCGCGATTTAAATTAAGATTGTTCGCATTTGTTCTAAAGCCCATTTTAGCGGGGCCACGCTGATTGATCCGATTGAATACACTACTGCGTTCGTGCCCATCTACATTCAAAATAGGAATAAATAAGATATTTACCTTTTTTAGAATATCGCGGCGTTTGCCTGTCGCAATATCCCTAAGTAACATAAACATGGCATCTTTGCCGTCTATTTCTCCCGCATGGATCCCTGCTTGAATAAAAATAGTTGGCTTAGTGCTATTAGCCATTTTACCGGCTTCAAAAAAACCTTGCTCACTTGCAACTAGCATTTTAATTGCACGTTTACTATTGCTATAGCCTATTGTTTGCGATTTAAACTGAGTGGGGTTTGCAGCAACAAGCCTATCTACAAATGCCACAGTTCCTGCATAATCAGGTGAAATTTCACCACCAGACAACTCAAAGTCAGTTGTCAATGGACCCTGTTTTTGTAAAAGCTCTACGCTTTGGCCTTGCCACTTTATGAGAGGAGGCAAATGTGCGTCATACGCCACACTTGCAGATAAAAATAATAAACTTGCAAACATAAAAATCTCTAACAAACGCGTTAATTATATAAATTATATCAAGTAATTTTTTTTAAATGAGGAAACTGCGGTGATTCAACAAAAAAATGCAGCCAATTACATATCACACGTTCAAGTCCGTAATTTAGTATTATTAGTGTCTTTTAATTCAATGTATTAATATGCAAAAGCCTAGCTTTACTAACTCTGTAATCACTTTAGTTGTGAAAATAGTACTAACAGCAATAAATTAGTGAGCAATTATAGCGATAACATGTAAATAACCAGACGAAAATAACATAGGGTTGTCTCGGCAATTACTTCTTGCATCCTTACAGTCGATTACTAATACCAATCTGCTTATATATGGGGTCTATTTAACGTTAAGAAGATTACGCTAGAACTAGGCAAAATTTTTGTATCTAGTGTTCTAAATAAAAAAATTTTAAGGACGTTATAATGAAATTTAATTCGTTAAATTGCTCAAAGATTGATGCAAGTTGGTGTAAGTAACCTGAACGCTGGATAATAAATCTATCCCAAGCAGCTATTTTCAGCGCTAACTACGTTGAATTTACTTGCAATAGCCTAGCTATTGACGCGCAAATTCGCCTTGTTTTCACTGCAAATCTCTCGCTAGAGAAAATAAATTTAAATATCACCATTATTCAATACGTTCGTAAATCTCTTAACCAGAGTTCAGGTTAAGTAAGGTCACTCAAGGTTTAAGCACAAAAAAAGGAGCCATAGGCTCCTTTTTGATACTTATATGAAAAAGCTTAAGCCGCTAGGCCTTCTTTTGCTTTTTCTACAAGCGCTGCGAATGCAACTTGGTCATAAACAGCGATATCTGCAAGGATCTTACGATCGATTTCTACAGAAGTCTTTTTAAGACCGTTGATAAAACGGCTGTAAGACAGACCATTTTGACGTGAAGCAGCATTGATACGTGCAATCCATAATTGACGGAATGTACGTTTCTTCGCACGACGGTCACGGTAAGCGTATTGACCCGCTTTAGTAACAGCCTGGAAAGCTACGCGGTAAACACGTGAACGTGCTCCGTAGTAACCTTTTGCTTGTTTTAAAACTTTTTTGTGACGTGCACGTGCGACAACGCCGCGTTTAACTCTTGCCATTTCTAAAAACCCCTATTAAGCGAACGGTAACATACGTGAAACTAGACCATGGTCATTTTTATGAACCATCATCTTAGGACGTAGGTGTAACTTACGCTTAGACGTTTTCTTAGTCAGAATATGACGAAGATGCGCTTGTTTACGCTTGAAACCGCCAGAAGCAGTCTTTTTGAAACGCTTAGCAGCGCCACTGTGACTTTTTAGCTTATAAGCCATTGCAATAACTCCAATTGTATTGCTTTTAAATTAGTAAGTAGGCGTGAGATATATTTCTATAGCTCCACTTTTAGGCCTAACTTACTGCCATGTTCCGGTGAAGACCCAACATAAATGCTGCAATCTTACTTTAAGACCGGTTAACCTAGGTGAATATTTGCATATTAACTTGCAGACCTAGGCTAATTTCGGTGCGTATTATCGCTTAAAAATTATTTTTTAGCAACAGGCGCCATCATCATAACCATTTGGCGGCCTTCAACACGATTTGGGAAAGACTCTACAACTGCAAGCTCTTCTAAATCGGTTTTGATACGGTTTAATAATTCTATACCAATTTCTTGGTGAGCCATTTCACGACCACGGAAGCGGATGGTTATTTTAGCTTTATCGCCACCTTCTAAGAACTTACGTAAGTTGCGAAGCTTAACCTGATAATCACCTTCATCCGTACCAGGACGGAATTTGATTTCTTTTATCTGGATCTGCTTTTGCTTCTTCTTCTGCTCTTTCAGTTCTTTACTTTTTTCAAAGATGAACTTACCGTAGTCCATGATTCTACAAACAGGCGGCTCAGCATTTGGGCTAATCTCAACAAGATCAACACCCGCTGCGTCAGCCATAGTTTGTGCGTCTTTTAATGACTGAATTCCAGCTTGTTCGCCTTCAAGGTCAATTAAACGAACTTCTTGAGCTGTAATTTCTTCGTTAATACGATTTTTTTGGGCTGTTTGTTGCCCTTTCTTGCCGCCTCTAATAGTACGTTCCTCCAAGAATATTAATAATATAAGCGTGTAATTGGCTGTTTGTTATGCCTTACACGCTCTGTTTTTACTGTCGACTTTTAATTTCTTCGCTAATTTTAGCTACAAAATCGTCAACATTAAATTTGCCAAGGTCTTCACCTGTGCGCGTACGCACTGCTACTTCTTGCTGCTCAACTTCTTTATCGCCAACAACAAGTAAGTATGGAATACGCTTAAGTGTATGTTCACGGATTTTAAAGCCAATCTTCTCATTTCTCAAGTCAGCAGCGGCTCTAATACCTAATTTATTTAATTTTTGCACAACTTCTTTAACATAAGGCGCTTGTTTATCGGTAATATTCATAATTACCACTTGCTTTGGTGCAAGCCACGTTGGGAATAAACCGGCATACTCTTCTGTTAAAATACCAATAAAGCGTTCTATAGAACCTAAAATGGCACGATGTATCATTACAGGTGTACGACGTTCATTATTTTCTGCTACATAAGTAGCGCCTAAACGACCCGGTAATGCAAAATCTAGTTGCACTGTACCACACTGCCACGCTCTGTCTAAACAATCGTACAAAGTAAATTCAATTTTAGGACCGTAAAACGCGCCTTCACCCGGTAGGTAATCAAATTCAATATCATTTAGCTTAAGTGCATCAGCTAATGCAAGCTCAGCTTTATCCCACATATGGTCTTCACCAATGCGTTGTTCTGGGCGAGTTGAAAGCTTAACGACAATCTTCTCAAAACCGAATGTTTCATAGGTATCATAAACCATCTTAATACACGCTGACACTTCGTCCATTATCTGTTCTTCTGTACAGAAAATGTGAGCATCATCTTGTGTAAAGCCACGAACACGCATTAAGCCATGTAGTGCGCCTGATGGCTCGTTACGATGACAACAACCAAACTCAGCCATACGAAGTGGTAAATCACGGTACGACTTTAAACCTTGGTTAAAGATTTGCACGTGACCTGGGCAGTTCATTGGTTTAATTGCGTATTCACGCTTTTCAGACTCAGTGGTAAACATTGCGTCTGAATACTTTTCCCAGTGACCTGATTTTTCCCACAATGAACGGTCCATCATCATTGGACCTTTTACTTCTTCGTACTCATATTCGCGTAATTTTTCACGTACAAATTCTTCAAGTTCACGGTAAATGCTCCAACCATCGTTGTGCCAAAATACCATGCCTGGCGCTTCTTCTTGCCAATGCCATAAATCAAGCGCTTTACCAATGCGGCGGTGGTCGCGTTTTTCAGCTTCTTCAAGACGTTTTAAATACGCTTTAAGTTGCTTTTTATCGCCCCACGCTGTGCCGTAAATACGTTGTAGCATTTTGTTTTCTGAATCACCACGCCAATATGCACCTGCCACTTTCATTATTTTGAAGTTTTGGCAAAATTTCATGTTAGGAACGTGAGGTCCACGACACATGTCTACATATTCTTCGTGATGATATAAACCTGGACGATCATCTTTAGCAATGTTCTCGTCCAAAATTTCTATTTTGTATGTTTCGCCACGCGCTTCAAAAGTATCGCGTGCTTCTTGCCAGCTTACTGTTTTTTTCACTACGTCGTAGTTTGTTTTTGCAAGTTGCAACATACGCTTTTCAATTGCTTCAAGATCATCTTGTGATAATGAATGTTCAATATCGATATCGTAGTAAAAACCATTATCAATAGTAGGACCAATTGCCATTTTTGCGTCTGGGAAAAGTTGCTTAACTGCATGACCAATTAAGTGAGCACACGAGTGACGAATAATTTCAAGACCGTCATCGTCTTTTGCGGTGATGATCTCAAGGCGAGAATCTTCACTTATTAAGTCACATGCATCAACACGGTCGCCATTAACACGACCTGCAATGGTCGCTTTAGCTAAACCAGGACCAATATCGTTTGCAACATCAAGCGTACTTACAGGGTTTTCAAAACTACGTTGGCTTCCGTCTGGAAGAGTAATAACTGGCATTATAAATCCTTACTACAGTGGTGACACCTACAATGTATCACGTGTATTTTTATTAAATTAAATGAGAATGGCTCGACAACGCTTTTACGAATAAGCATTGACTAATTAATGTAGATGACGAGTCTGTTCAACTACAAGGATATATTGTCGCGTGCTGTGCATTTAATTACAAGTTTAAAGGGGTGAAATCCTCCAGTTTTGAGCACTAAATGCAGCTTTTAGTACAAAAAAAATCATTTAGTTAAAATATAAAAGCATCAACGCGCTAATTACACACCTACACCTATACCTACACTCGCATTTTAATGTGTGTTGCGTATAATACTGCGTAATTAAGTTATTTTAGAGAATAGACATGAGAACATGTGGTGTAGAAATTACCGGTAGTGATGTACTACTTTGTATTTTAAGTAAAGATAATGACGTATTTGATATTCGCGATGTGCGCCAAACACGCTTTACATTAGGTAACGGTAACAACACTGAAGTAATGCGTAAATTTCAATTCGATTTTGCAAAACTAATGCAAGATTACCAAATTGATTCTGTTGCAATCCGTGAGCGCCAGCCTAAAGGTAAATTTGCTGGCAGCGCAAAGGGATTCAAAATGGAAACTGCGATTCAATTAATTGACAATTTAGATGTACGTTTATTTACCACAACCGAAATTAAAGAACAGGTTAAGCGTAATCCTATTCCTATTGATTTTGAAGAAACGGGTCTTAAAAAGTACCAAGAAAATGCATTTGTAAATGCCTACGTTTATATAATGAAAAAAACATACCGCAGCGACGAAATGTAAACTCATTGCTCGTTTAAAAACGCGTACTTACTTTGTAAGACGCGTTTTTTTGTGCCTAAAAAACAGGTTCGGTTTTTATAAAACCACTAATACATTAGTCTAACCGCACTTCTCTTTGTCGACAATATGTGTTTATTTTAACTTTGTAGTTTAATAACTCACGCACATTTTCATGGAGAGAGCAATGCACACACACACTATTGCAGTAAAAGAAATAGAACAAATAAATCACTTACCGTTATCACAAAGCTATTTTAAAGGTATACAAAGCACACCTTTAACAAATTCAACTATCGGCGAGTACTTTGATTTTATTGTCGACAAAAACCCAGAAGCATTAGCTGTAGTAGTTCATCATCAGGGTATTCGCTTAACGTATAAAGAATTTCAACAAGAAGTTAATCAACTTGCTATGGGGTTGCTTGCCCTTGGCATAAAACCTGGTGAGCGAGTGGGTATTTGGTCTCCTAATAATATTGAGTGGTGCTTAACCCAATTTGCAACGGCTAAAATTGGCGCAATAATGGTGTGTATTAATCCAGCATACCGCCCTAATGAATTACAATATGCGTTAAATAGTGTTGAGTGTTCAACCCTCATTACGGCATCAAACTTCAAAGGCAGTGACTATTTAGAGATGCTTAATGGTTTAGCGCCAGAACTTGCAACTTGCGATAAAAACGAACTAAATTTAAAAGCACTGCCCACTCTTAAAAATATAATTCGCATTGGCGATGAAGCATCTTCAGGTATGTATTGTTTTAATGACGTTATTAACTTACCAACAGCAGCACATGCGCTCGAATTAAAAGCAATAGGTACACACTTAAATGCAGAGCAAGACATCAATATTCAATTTACATCAGGCACAACAGGCAGTCCAAAAGGCGCAACGCTTACCCATAAAAACATTTTAAATAACGCGCTATTTGTTGCCGAATCTATGCATTTTACAAGCGACGACAAATTATGTATCCCAGTCCCTTTATATCATTGTTTTGCGATGGTATTAGGCAGCTTATTGTGCGTAACTAAAGGCGCTGCGGCTATTTATCCTAGTGATTCATTTGATGCAAAAACTACCCTTGATGTAGTTCAGCAAGAAGGTTGTACAGCGCTGCACGGTGTACCTACTATGTTTATTAGTGAGCTTGAGCTGAGTAATTTTAACGATTATGACCTAAGTACTTTACGCACGGGTGTTATGGCAGGCTCTACATGCCCAGAGCAAGTAATGCGAAAAGTACAAACACAAATGAACATGCATCAAGTACTTATTGCTTACGGGCAAACAGAGTGCAGCCCCATAAACAACATTACCGAAACAGACTCCTCAATAGAACGGCAAGTAACGACAGTTGGCCGCGCTCTTGCACATACTGAGGTTAAAATTATTGACGAGCTGGGTAATATTCAAAAAATTGGCCTACCAGGCGAAGTATGTAGTAAAGGGGCAGGCATAATGCGCTGCTATTGGAATGACGAAGCTAAAACACAAGCCACTATAGATGAAGGCGGTTGGCTGCACTCTGGTGATTTAGGTGTTATGGATACTGAAGGATTTGTAAGTATCGTTGGCAGGATCAAAGATATGATTATTCGTGGCGGCGAAAACATTTACCCTCGAGAAATAGAAGAAGTACTTTACACCTACCCGGGCATTCAAGATGCTGCCATATTTGGTATAACAGATGAAAGGTATGGCGAGGAAGTGTGCGCTTGGATCCAACCAAAAGAAGATGTTCTGCTTGATGAGCAGGCAATTCGTGACTTTTTGAAAGACAAACTAGCCTACTTTAAAATGCCACGACATATCCGCTTTGTAGAAAACTACCCAATGACAGTAACAGGTAAACTGCAAAAATTTAAAATGCGCGAGCAAATGCAAGAAGAGCTAAGCGATAAGGCTTTCTCTTAATTTCTCCTCTATGGAAAACCCGTATTGCGAATAATAAATATACCTCAAGCAACTATTAAAAAGCACAGCCAATTGGCTGTGCTTTTTGTGTTTTGAATTTATTGTAAATCCAACATTCTCTTTTTTAAACGCTCTAAATCAATCGCACTTGAGCGTACTGTTAATTTAATATGACTGTATTCATATTCTTCTTTAACAACACTCATGCTTGACCGAATTTCGCCCACGATACCTTTGGCGGTGTAGGGTATAACAACCTCTTCTTCAATCATGTCCTCTTGAGCTATATCAACAATGTATTTATGCAGTTTACTAATGTCATCAGGGTTACGCGTAGAGGTCATCATTGCATCAGGAAACTCATCCATTAGCGACTGCTGCTGTTCAGTACTTAATTGGTCTGATTTATTCAGTACCAATAACTTTTTACTGCCTTCCACTCCAACTTCAGCCAAAACTTTATGTACTACTTCAAGCTGTGAGCGAAATGAAGGGTCAGATGCATCAACTACATATAACAATAGTGATGCATCATGAGCTTCTGCTAATGTTGAATGAAATGAAGCAACCAAATCATGAGGTAATTTTTTAATAAAACCAACAGTATCTGACACCAATATACGAGGCTGTGTGATCGGGTACAGCGCCCGAACAGTGGTATCTAGCGTTGCAAAGAGCTTATTTTCTCCCTCTACATCACTGCCGGTAATTGCACGCATCATTGATGACTTGCCCGCATTGGTATAACCAATTAAAGCCACTGAGAATAGCTCTGAGCGCTGCGTACGCCTGTCCATCATTACATCTTGAACACTAACAAGTTCGCGCTTTAGTTCTGCTAATTGATCGCGTACTTTACGACGGTTTAGTTCAAGTGTGGTTTCACCCGCACCTTTACCCATTTGGCGTTCTTTATCACCTGTGGATGTTTCACGAAGCCGTGGCGCTACATAATTAAGGCGCGCAATCTCAACTTGTAATTTTGCAGTTTTAGTACGCGCATGACGGCTGAATATCTCTATGATAATCCCAGTACGGTCAAATACTTCTACGCCTAACTGGTTCTCAACATTACGTAGTTGAGAAGGCGTTAAATCGCAGTCAAATACCACTACATCTGCACAGGCAAAATCAAGTTCGTCTGATGGGATTTCTGACGGCATGTCAGATAATGGATCGTCATCAAGAACATTTTCATCCTCTTGCTCATCTGCAGCGGAGCCTTTATTACCAGTAAGATGGGCTATTTCTGCTAGTTTACCTGAGCCAAGCACATTAACTTTTTGAGTAGAGCTTTGTTTTTGCGATTGCGTACCTACTACTTTAAACCCTAACGTAGTAACCAAACGCGCAAGCTCTGCAAGCGACTCTGTTGCTTCGTCACCTTTAAACTGTGGTGTACTAATAGAAATAAGTAACGCATTAGGAAGTGATGGTTTTGCAGTTAATTGCATAATTTTTGTGTGTTAATGCACCTGAAGTGCAAACCTATTTTTCATTCGAAAGTAACTTGATCCTACGCTGTTATAGCAAAGCTTTACAGCCTTTATAACTGACTATCAGTCATTATTATCAAAACACATCTTTACTGGCATTATAAATGACGTTATTTAGGTATCAGTAAAGGAGATATTAAGGGTACGTTGAAAATTCAACATACCCTGAGCACTTAACTTAATACCGCTCACTAAACTTGACGATAGTCTTTAAAAAAGCGTTTCATTTTTAGCATCGCATCCGACAAATCATCTTTGTTTGGCAAAAAGACTAATCTAAAGTGATCTGGCTCAGGCCAATTAAACGCCCTACCATGTACTAATAATATTTTTTCAGCTTTGAGCAAGTCAAACATCATTTGCTCATCGTCTTTAACATTAAAATACGCTGTATCTACCTTAGCAAACGCATATAGAGCACCCTTTGGTTTTTTACAGCTAATACCTTCAATTGCATTTAAACCACGCCAAGCTATATCACGCTGCTCGTATAAACGACCACCGGGATTAATTAAATTATCAATTGATTGCACGCCACCTAACGCTTGTTGAATAGCATATTGAGCTGGTACGTTTGCACATAAACGCATAGAGGCAAGTATATCTAGGCCTTTGCGTAAGTCGTCCATTACCGAAGTACGGCCACTCAACACCATCCATCCCATTCTAAGCCCTGCAGCACGATATGTTTTTGCCAAACCGTTAAAAGTAATAATTGGCACATCATCGCAAAGCGAACCTATAGACGTGTGCGTTACACCGTCGTATAAAATCTTCTCGTAAATTTCATCGCTCAATAACAGTAATTTGTGGTCTCGTGCTATATCGATTAATTGCATTAACAAGTCGTCGCTATAAACCGCACCGGTTGGATTATTAGGGTTAATTAATACCAATGCTTTTGTTTTTGAAGTGATTTTACTTTTTATGTCAGCAATATCTGGAAACCAATCTTGCTCTTCGTCGCATAAATAATGAACTGGGTTACCCCCTGATAGCTTAACCGATGCAGTCCAAAGCGGATAATCGGGTGCAGGAATAAGTACTTCATCACCATTATTGAGTAGCGCTTGGGTGACCATTTGGATCAGTTCACTTACACCGTTACCAATATAAATGTTATCAACGTCTAAATTATGTAACTTACGTTGCTGATAATGCTGATAAATAGCCACGCGAGCTGAATAGAGGCCTTTGGAGTCACAGTAACCTTGAGCTGAATATAAATTGCGGATAATATCGCGATGCATATCTTCAGGCATATCAAAGCCAAAAGCGGCTGGGTTGCCTATATTCAACTTCAATACTTTTTGACCTTCGTCTTCCATTTTTTTAGCTTGCGCTAAAACCGGTCCACGGATGTCATAGCATACACCTTCTAACTTATGACTCTTTTTAATATCAGACATTTTTACCTCTTTAGGGCGTATTGACTTTATGGATTAAATTTGTTCAACCTAGGGGCGATTTAATCGCGGCGCGAGATTTGTAACCTAGTGGGCTAAGTAAAAATTGAGTAACAAAGAGAAAATAGCCCCTAGGAAGAACCCATAGGGCAGCGCATGTTTGCCATTTAT
>NZ_PNDU01000040.1:0-2764 GCF_005886635.1 Pseudoalteromonas sp. S558
CGAGTAACCTCTTTGTTGCTCGGTTTTTACTTAGCCCACTAGGTTACAAACCTCGCGCCGCGATTGAATCACCCCTAGATTGAACAAATTTCAATCCACAAAAGTCAACACGCCCTAGAGCGTGTTTTAGTTTGATTTAAAGTTAAGGAAAAGTTTAATAGACCCTAACTTATTGGCATTTAAAAATAGTTATGTAATTATAAAATGTCATTTATAATTACATAACTATTTAGCCGATAAGGATAGAATGAAAAAATATCAGCAAAAATCAGTAATTGCAGTATTAACCGGTGTAGTAGTTTTTGTAATGGGAAGTTTAATTTTACTGTATTTTGCTGGTCATAAATTAGCCGCTACGGTTAATGATGACGCTAAGCATATTATTAAGCACATAGATGCTGCAGTTGAAGAAAGTAGTCGAATTCTCATTCCATTAAATACACGCATTTTTACGCAGTGCGACGATGCAAACTTGCTCGAAATGCGCCGTGCATTATTTGATGCTAAATATGTCATCGATATTGGTTTTTTCAAAAATGATCAATTAGTTTGCACTACAGGTGCAGGTTTACTTAGCAAAGTGATAGATGATAGAAAACCAGATTTTATTCGCCCTGATAGTAATGTCAGGATCCGTTTTGAACCTAAACTGCGTTTGTTACTTTTTAATGGGCGAGAGATGCCAGTAGTTATAGTGCGTAAAGGCAGCTATAACTTGATAATAGATACGACAGCATTCGTAAATGGTTTAATTACAGCTCATCGTTGGGAGGCAAGTTATAAAGCAGGCAGTAAACTGCATCATTTAGCTGGTCACAACGGACTCTACGATGAAATAACGCACCAGCATCAACTTCCTTTTGAAACTCTATTAAAGTGCAGTGATAGAAGCGCAGGTTATTGTGTTGCAGTCCATATACCGTGGAGCCAATTTTTTGCTAATAATCAGTTATTATTGGTTATTTCACTCATTCTAAATTGTTTGGCTGGTGTATCAAGTGCGTTTATTATTGACTTTCAAATTGCAGCACGTCGCTCGATAAAAGTTCGTGTATCTAAAGGATTGAAAAAAGGCTCTTTTTACTGGACTTATCAACCTATTATTTGTTTGCAAACAGGTAAGGTGGTAGGTTGCGAAGTACTTGCCCGTTTTGAAGATAAATACGGTGTGCTTTACCCGGGTGAGTTTATTTCGCAGATCCGTAAACACCATTTAACATGGTCGTTTACTGAAGCAATGATTGCAAAAGTACTCGAAGAGTTAACACCCTTAGAAGCGTTACCTCAGGGCTTTAAAGTGTCGTTGAATATATTTCCGTGTGATTTAGAGCAAGGCAATGTCTCGCTTTTGACACAAATACCCGAGCTCACGCACTCTCGGTTTATTATTTGCCTTGAAATTACCGAGGATGAATACTTAGATACCAGTATTGCGCATGCGCACTTTAGGACATTGGTCGAATCTGGCTTTCACTTGTCACTCGATGATTTTGGTACTGGTTACTCTAACTTGAGAAATTTGCAGAATTTGAGTTTTCATCAGTTAAAAATAGATCGATCATTTGTGCAAGATATCGCCA
The DNA here is from genome assembly GCF_005886635.1 of Pseudoalteromonas sp. S558. Classification (NCBI taxonomy): domain Bacteria; kingdom Pseudomonadati; phylum Pseudomonadota; class Gammaproteobacteria; order Alteromonadales; family Pseudoalteromonadaceae; genus Pseudoalteromonas; species Pseudoalteromonas sp. S558. Next base: position 1,581 of record NZ_PNDU01000040.1, read on the forward strand.
CTGAGGGTTTAAAAGCTTCTATGATCCCTAATATTATGGAATTGGTGCATAAATTTAATTATACCTGTGTCGCTGAGGGGATTGAAACTAATGAACAAGAAGCGATTTTAAAAACTGCGGGTGTGCATTTTGGACAAGGCTGGAAGTACGGACGACCCATGACAGTGGCTAAATTTAAGACATATTTAACCTGAACTCTGAATAATAAATCTATCTCAAGCCGCTATTTTTAGCGCTAACTGCATTGCATTTATTTGCAATAGAGGTGCTATTGACGCGTAAACTCGTCCCTAAGTTGAGTAAATTTCAATCCACAAAGGTCAACACGCCCTAGAGTTCAGGTTATTTAAAACAAACGCTTTAGATCTTTATGCCTAGATTAAACGTATATGCATGATATTTATAAAATTTAGAATAGGGCTTTGTGATGATCAAATCAATGTTAGCTGCTTGTGCCGTTGTACTCCTTAGTGCATGTACATCTCAGTATCCAAATCAACAAGTTACAGGTAAACAGTTTCCAAGTATTAGTGGCGAAAGTTTAGAAAAAAATGTGGTCACTATCCCCAGTGATTTTAAAGCAGATAAAACTTTGATTCTTATTGGCTATAAGCAAGATAGCCAATTCGATATAGACCGCTGGTTAATTGGTTTAGATATGGCTGGGATCACGCTTCCCACTTATGAGTTACCTACTATTGCTGGTATGGCACCCCGTATGTTTAGCACATTTATAGACAGTGGTATGCGCAAAGGTATCCCTAAAGAATTGTGGGGTGGTGTGATCACCATTTATAACGATGGCGAAGCCGTGCAAAAATTTACTGGTAACCAAAGCCCAAATAATTCTCGAGTAGTGCTTGTAGATAGCAGTGGTAAAATTTTATATTTTTATGACCGTGGGTTTTCGGTCGATGCGCTAAATAAATTAAAAGCACGTATAGAATGATCAGAATACTTACACTCTTTACTCAATATTGTGTGTCTTAGTAGCCCTAGTTGCTAACAGTAGTCAGTAATTATACTTAATTAATTTGAGGGGGTTGAACCTAGGGCGTGTTGATCTTCGTGATTGATTTTGCAGCAGACTGTTTGGTATTTAGGCAAGGCAGAGCCTATGAAGTGTGTATTCCCTATAAATAGGCGATAACGTAGCATTAATGCCAAACATGCGCTTACCATGC
>NZ_PNDU01000399.1:0-440 GCF_005886635.1 Pseudoalteromonas sp. S558
ATAAAAGAGCGTTTATTAAACAGCGGTTTTTTCATTTTTGAAGGCGTAGAGCTTGCTCACGTGAAAAGCGCAGCTTTTGGTTTATAAGTAATTGCAGGCTGCACCGTTTAGATTTTTATGGGCTTCGCCCATCACGCCGGCAAGCTGTGCGTCTACAAGTCTGGCGCAGAAGTTTGATATGTTGTAGGCGTAGAGCTTGCTCACGCGAGAAGCGCAGCTTTTGGTTTATAAGTAATTGCAGGCTGCACCGTTTATATCTTTATGGACTTCGCCCATCACGCCAGCAAGCTGTACGTCTACAAGTTTGGTGCAGAAGTTTTTATGTGTTGTAGACGTAGAGCTTGCTCACGTGAAAAGCGCAGCTTTTGGTTTATAAGTAATTGCAGGCTGCACCGTTTATATCTTTATAGACTTCGCCCATCACGCCAGCAAGCTGTGCG
>NZ_PNDU01000400.1:0-8155 GCF_005886635.1 Pseudoalteromonas sp. S558
TATCGTCCCTAGAAAGAACCCATCGGGCAGCGCATGTTTGGCATTTATGCTGCGTTATCGCCTATTTATGGGGAATAACCACACTACATAGGCTCTGCCTTGCCTAAATACCAAACAGTCTGCTGCAAATTTAACCTCGAAAGATAAACAGGCCCTAGAGCGTAACGCACCATGTTTATGCGGTAGTGAAAAAAAGTATAAAAAGTGTTGTGCTTAGTTTAATACGATTTTTATAAATAGCCTTTCTTATTTTTACAATATTAAAAATGCCACTGAGTTTTAATCAGTGGCATTTTTTATGCTCGCTTAGTTATAAACTCAACTACTTTCGTGGTTCGTAATCTATTCCAAAGATAACGGTATACAGTACCGGAACCACAATTAAAGTAAGAATGGTGGCAAAGCCTAAACCAAACATAATGGTCACTGCCATTGATTGGAAAAACACATCAAACAGCAGAGGTATCATCCCCAAAATTGTTGTGATTGCAGCCATTGCTACCGGCCTTACACGGCTCACGCCTGAGTCAAATACAGCCTCATAAGGTGATTTACCTTCTCGCAGCTCCAAGTTTATTTGATCGACCAACACAATGCCGTTTTTAATTAACATACCACTTAAACTTAATAAGCCAAGTAACCCCATAAAGCTAAACGCTGTATTCATAATGAGTAAGCCTGCGCTGACACCAATAATAGCTAATGGCACCGTTGCCCAAATAACCAAAGGTTGCTTAACTGAATTAAACAGCAAAACAGTCACTGCAAACATCGCTAAGTAACCAAGTGGTAATGAGCCAAATATTGCTTTTTGAGCTTTACTCGATGATTCAAACTCGCCGCCCCATTCCAACTCATAACCGCGTGGTAACACCATGTTTTCTATAGGGCCGCGAATACGAGCAAATAGCTTAGCTGGTGTTTCGTCGCCTAATACATTATTATCTGCCATTACGGTAATGGTTCGTTTACGATCACGGCGCATTATTAGGCTATCTTCCCACTGCACAATAAACTCATCAACAACTTGAGTTACAGGCACGAACACACCTAGAACAGGGCTATATATTTGTAAATCATGCACGCTTTCTACGTTTAAACGCTCGTTAGCTGGGGAGCGTGCAATAATAGGCAACAGCTGCGTACCATCACGGTATACACCTACTTGCTTACCCGAAAGACTGGTAAGTAATACGTTATCAAGATCTGATTTGCTGATCCCTAAGCGACGTGCTTTTTGTTCATTAAATTGTGGGCGAATCATTTTGGTACGTGCACGCCAGTCATTACGAATATTATAGGCACCATCATCGTTACCAATCAGCTCTTGCGCTTTTGCAGCGAGCTGTCTTAAAACAACGGGATCAGGACCAGAAAAACGCGCCTCTATTTTAGCATCAGTAGATGGGCCTATTTCCATAGGTTTAATTTTTAGCTGAGCAGAGAGCGCATGATTTACTGAATAGTCTCGTACTTTTTGCATTACTGTTGCAACAGCTTCTCTATCTTTTACGCGAATAATCAATTGCCCGTATGCGGGGTATGACTTTTCAGGTGCGTAGGTAAGCATAAAGCGCGGCGCGCCTTGACCTGTAGTACTTGTAATTTCTTCTACTAATTCATTACTTTGTAAATATGCTTCAAGTTGCTTAATGCCTTCTAAGGTTGAGCGAATGTCAGAACCTTGATCTTGCCAGTAATCAACGTAAAACATTGGGGTGTTAGAAGCAGGGAAAAACGATTGTTTAACAGAACCAAAACCAACCACAGCAGAACACAATAAAATAACCATTAAAATAAGTGTGGTTTTTCTAAAGTGCATTGCACCATCTAAAATAGCTTTATAGCCATTAAAAATAAATCCTTTGTACGGATCGTCTTCTTCTTGGCCTTCCTCATTTTTAAACTCAGTTTCTTTAAACATTAAGTTGGCAAAAAATGGTGTAAGCGTAATGGCTGTTATCCAGCTCAATAAGAGAGAAATAAATAACACCCAAAATAAGCTACCAGCAAATTCACCACTGGCATCAGAGCTTAAACCTATGGGGGCAAAGGCCGTGACTGCAATAACGGTAGCGCCCAATAGCGGCCATTTAGTTTGCTCTACAATGTTAACTGCTGCTTTTAGTTTAGTTTGCCCACGCTTTAAGTTTATTAATATACCTTCGGTTACTACTATCGCGTTATCAACCAACATCCCAAGGGCAATAATAAGTGCCCCAAGCGATATGCGTTGCAAGTCGATAGCAAACAATTTCATAAAGATGAAAGTACCCAATACGGTAAGCAGTAAAATACCACCAATCAAAATACCGCTTTTTAAGCCCATAAATAACAGTAATACAACAATAACAATCGCAATTGCTTCTAATAGGCTAACAATAAACCCATCAACCGACTTTTCCACTTCTTTTGGCTGGTTATATACTGAGCTTATGTCAATTCCATGAGGACGTTGGTACTCAAGCGATGCTAAATGTTTATCTATATTTTTACCAATATCAACGACATTAACGCCAGATGTAAACGACACGCCAATTAAAAGTGCTTGGTTGTCGTTAAAGCGAATAACATTGTTTGGTACTTCAGCGTATTCTCTATAAACCTTGGCCACATCACCTAAATAGATAAGTTCGCTTGCACCTGGTTTTGAAATAAGAAGGGTTTCGAGTTCTTTTACATCCTTAAATTCACCAGTGGGGTGCAAGCGGATGGATTCATCGCCGACGCGAATTTTTCCTGCATTTGATACCGTATTTTGCGACTGCAGTAATTGAAAAATATGACTAGGCGCAATCCCTAGTTGAGCTAGCTTTCGGGTAGATATTTCTACGAGCACTTGGGCTTGTTGCTCGCCAGCTATTGTTACTTTACTCACCCCTTTAACAAGGACGAGTTCGCGTTTTAAGTAATCTACGTAATCTTTAAGTTCATCATACGAATAACCATCACCCGTTACCGAGTACATAACACCGTAAACATCGGCAAAATCGTCCAAAATAGTACTAGGGTAAACACCACTTGGCAGAGAAGGCGAAAGATCGTTAATTTTACGTCGCATTTCGTCCCAAATTTGGCGAAGTTGCTCTTTACGGTACGTACTTTTCATTTCTACCGAAATTTGCGACTTACCATTTGAAGAGATAGACGTAACGTAGTCAACATAGGGTAACTGTTGAATTGCATTTTCGATAGGAAAGGTGACTTCTTCTTCAACCTGTTGCGGCGAAGCACCCGGGTACATGGTAATCACCATAGCCTTTTTAAGTGTGAATTCTGGGTCTTCTAATTGCCCTAAATCAAAATACGAGACACTACCGCCAATTAATAGCAGTAAGGTAAACATCCAGCTGATGACTTTTTTCTCTATGGAGAGTTGTGCAAAGCTCATATTTATAAGCCTCGCTCTTTGTTCCATGCGCGTACTTTCATACCTTCTTTTAACGAATGCACACCCGCTGAAACAACAATTTGACCTTCCTCAATACCGCTGAGTACTTCAATACCATCGCGGTGAAGTTGGCCAATTTTAACCGCTTGTTTGTGTACTTCACCAGTTGCTGAGTCAAAAAGCCATACATAGGCATTGTCCTTTGTGGATTCTTGCGGTTCAGAAAAAACTGATTCGATAGGTAAAATAGTGTAAGCCACCTGCGAGCGCGTTACTTTACTTAAATCTATTAAAACGCGACCAGTCATACCCGCGAGTAAGTTAAAATCTTTAGGCACTGGCAGTGAAAAGACAACTTTATAGGTAAGCGTTGCAGGGTTTGCCTGAGTATCCCATTCTTTAATTGTCAGTGTGTACTCTTTATCGTCGTAGCCATCAAATTTAACGGTAGGCTGATAGTTAGTTCCTTTTTTGAAACGTGCGACTATTTTCTCAGGAACCTGAATTTCTACATCCATTAAGTCACGTGTTTCTAAGCGCAATATATTTTGTTTTGCTTGAATGTTCTCAAAGTTTTTCACAAACACTTTAGCAACTGTGCCGCTAAATGGCGCTCTAAGCTCACTATATTCAAGATTTGTTTGTGCAATTTTAAATGCTGATTCAGCAATTTGCATATTAGCAGTGGCTTGATCTAATTCTGATTGGCTCGTTATTTTTTTCTCAAATAGTTGCTCAATTCGACCAAGTTGTGATTTTGCCAGCTCAAACCGTGCTTTACGTTCGTCGTACTGCAGTTGAAAATCTTCTGGGTCAAGTTTTGCTAATAAATCCCCTTTTTCAACATGCTCGCCGGCAAGTACCGGAAATTTAACAAGTTCACCATTTACCCTAAACGCAAGATATGAGCCCTGATTAGCAACTACTTCAGCGGGAAAACTGCGAATATTTATTTGTGAATCATGGCCTATGTTGAACAATTTAACAGGACGAATAGGGTCTTCTTTAACTTGCTTTTCTGGTTCCGAGCAAGCTATTAAGCTAAGTAATATAGTTGTTAAAAAACATAGACGAAAGAGTTTCATGTTTTCTCCGTTGCAATGATGGCAAAATAATTGAGTGCAGCATACGCTGCAAACATATAAAATAAAAATCATTAAATCTTAGAAACTCAATAAGTTTTATTTATGATATTGCAGAGTGGTATATGAAGCTGAATCAATTAATAATTTTAGATACCATAGTGCAAAGCGCAAGTTTAAGTGGTGCGGCATTAAAACTACATAAAACACAGCCAGCGCTTACTTTAGCGATTAAAAATTTAGAAGCAAAAATTGGCTTTGAATTACTAGATAGAAGCAAATACAGATTACAGCTTACTGAAAAAGGGCGTGTTTTTCACCGTGAAGCACAACAGCTTCTTCATGCAAATGATGAATTAGCGCAACTCGCTAAAGAATTAGCATTAGGAAACGAACCCCAGTTTAGAATTTGTTATGAGCAGCTTTGTCATATGCAAAGTTACAATGAGATCATAAGCAATACTTTTAGATTATTCACAAGCACAGAATTTAGCTTAACAAGTGGTAAACGCTTTATTTCATTAGAGCATGTCAATAGTGGTCAAGCCGAACTAGGGATTGGCCCTTGGTTTGATTTATTTCATGCGACAGGTGATTTAGAAAGCTTACCAATAGGCAAGCTCGACATAGGTATTGTAAGTGCCAAAGGGGTCATCCCTTCAGCACTTAGTTATAGCGAGCTGCAAACATATCCGTGTTTAGCTATGTTTGAAAGTGATTTAAGTATAGACAGTGAAAGATTATCCTACTCAAAGGGCGCTGCTATGATGAAAATTGATGACGTATCAAGCTTAAAGTCATTTTTACTCTCAGGAGCTGGTTGGGCAATGATGAGCCTAGAGCATTGCGCGCCTGAAATAGAAGCGGGATTACTGCAAGAAATAAAAATAACCGACAGAGAGCATCAATTTAGTGCGCAAATTAGAGCCTTTAGGCAGCATGCTATTCATCACGGCCCTGTAGCACGCACTATTTGGGAGCAATTTAAGAAATTAAGTAAGGAGTATTCTAGCAACAATGGCTATTGATAAAGAAACACTTATTTATACTGTTATCGCAGGTATACCAATGGGGAAAGTAGCAAGCTATGGACAAATAGCAAGCCTTGCGGGATACCCTCAAAATTCACGGTTAGTGGGGCGCTTATTAAAAATGATGCCAAGCGACTCTATTATCCCTTGGCATCGCGTAGTTAATAGCCAAGGCAAAATAGCGTTCCCAGCGGGCAGCGAAAAATACCAAGAGCAGCGAGAAAAGCTATTATCAGAAGGTGTATTGTTTAAAAACGACAAAGTGAATATGCGTGAGTGCCGTTGGGAGTGATATGACTATTATTGGCGGATAAGTGCTATGAGTAAACGCTGAAAACCTTATACTCTTGTTATATTTATACTGTATTATTTTTTAATAATAAATGAGACAACAAAAGTGGCAACAAGTAACTAATTAGCTTGGTATTACTTTTACTTTTTTTATTTAACAAAACCCAGCCATCAGTTCCCATTATTTCAATTGAATTAAGGGTAATGCTATTTACAGTCGGGTTTTGAATACTCCATTGTCCAGAAATACGGAAAATACCAAAATCTGTATTGATGCGAGTGATGCTAAATAATTGCACAAAACCTCGGGTAAATATCACGAGCCGTAGATTAGCTCGCTTTTTATTAATAAAATAAACCATAGTTGAGTTTCTATTTGGGTTCAATCGGTTACTTTAATTTAATCTGAAATATAAATGAGGGTTTAATGGTGTTTTAATTGGCGTTTTGGGAGGCAAAATTTAGGATGGATGTCTTTGATATTCGTTTGGGCGTCATTGGCGAAGCTGATGGTGACTGGCCATTACGCTCTAGCTTTAATTGAGTAACCCACTTACTGGCGGTTGATTTACCAACCCACATCGCTTTGGCTGCGTCTTCTTATGTGTAACCTTGGTCGACAACAAGCCTGATGGTTGGAACTTTCTAATGCGTGCCTCATTTATTTTTGTACCTAATTAGGTTGATTCAAGTGGTGTCATTACATATGATGTACAGATAGTTTCTTTAGGATGTACTTATAAAGCTCATTAGTTTGTTCACCAAGAATTATGACTGAATAGTCACTAACATTACTGCTTACGTAGTATATATTTTCAATTTGTGAAATTTGTTGACCACGACAGGACTCTCTATAAATAAAGGAAAATCACATGTCGAATAGTTTTTTTAAATTTAATTTGTTAGCAGGCATTTGCTTTGTCAGCTTCTCTTCACTTTCTGCGGATGGCTTTACTCCTATCTATCCAGATATACAACATCGTGCAAATAGTTCAGCAAATGGCGAAAGAACGAATCTATCTTATAACTCTTGGCAATATAAAAGCCATACTGATGCTAATATAAACTGTAATACAAATATAATATTAGGGAAGAGATCAAACTGCCGTAAAGTAGATTCAAAATATAGAGATGAAAATCGCTGGGTTAAAGGGAGAGAAACAAAATATAGCTTTGATCTCAGAGTTGATAACTTCCCTGGCTCACCAGAAACAGCTCCATCCCACGTTATTATTTTTCAAGACTGGGTAAAATTGAACCCTCACTCTAAAGATGATTCTGGGGCTGCAATTGGCAACCCCCCTATAACTACGTTGAAGCTCAAACGTGGACCAGGAGGCAATGTGGATTTATCCTTACATAACAATACATGGCAATTTTCACATTACGATGTTGCTAATTACCAAAACTATCGTTTTATTGATTATAAACATGCTGATGGTTCTTGGGATGAAGAAGAGCTTTATAGTTGGCCTTTATACTGGGATGATAAAAATGCTCCTCTTTGGAAAATAGAGATAACTATAAAGGATGGCAATACACTTTCTACTGGTGGAGTAACTTTGAAAAAAGATGGTCGTATAATTGCTGAACATGAATATCAAACAAAGGCACCAACCTTTTCAAATTTGCAGTTACAAACTATCAAAGCTACGGACCCAAATGCTATAACTTCCAATTTTATTCAATGGGGGTTGTATTGGTCTAAAGAGTTCAATAGTAACGCACTTTATTTCCCTAATAAGAGGATAGATATTGGTATCGAAAACTTGATAATACAAGAAAAAACAATATTATAAGTTGATATATTTATCCCCGACTCTGGAACATACTTAATTATTGATAGCCTCATATTACATGGGGCTTCTTTAATTTAAAGAGGTTGGCAAATTTGATACTTGCAGTTTTTAGAGTCATGTCGATGGTCTGAAGTAAAGTAAGTGTTTAGCGGTGTTTGTCAACCTAGTTGTCGCGATCACTATGTAATACCATGCATTGAACTGACCACTTCGTGATTCTTTTTGATTTTTCTCGCTGCATGTTCGACGACGTCCAAGTAATTTTATTTTCTTGTAAACATGCTTTCAGGCACTCCGACTTTATATAGCAGCATTTTCAGTGTTATTGTTGTAAATATCGCTTTTAAAAGCGGGGTTTAGATAATTTTTTTGGTGATAACATCTGCTCAATGTCTGTTATACACTCTCCACTTTGACGATTTCACATTCAGAGTCTAGGGGGGACTTCTTTTCGTAAATCCCAATTGTGGATGTCACCACTCCAACGCTCGGGCGTTTACCCCTTATCACGTTGATACAACTTCTTTTCTGTGCCGGCACATTATACCAATTCCATTAATT
>NZ_PNDU01000401.1:0-986 GCF_005886635.1 Pseudoalteromonas sp. S558
TTCAGAAATACCATGCTTTTGCTCAGCGTAAGCTTTTAGCTCTGCCACTTCTTGCTCTGCTTGTGGTTTTGATTTAGCCGCTAGGTCTTCTAAAAACGAGAATACTTGCGCCGGTGTTTCGGCCATTTTAGTTGCCAGTGATTTTTCAGCGTAGCTGTTGAATCCTAGTAACTGTGCAAGTTCATGGCGAAGCGCAAGCTCCTCACTCATAATATCAGAATTATCAAATTCACCGGCGTTAGGGCCTTGATCGGATGCGCGGGTAGAAAACGCAGTGTAGGTTTCTCTGCGAAGCTCGCGGTTATCTGCATAAGTCATAATTGGTAAATACGACGGGAAATCGAGTGTAAATAACCAACCATCTAATTCTTTACTTTTTGCTGTGTCAGCTGCAAGTGCTAAAGCAGATTCTGGCAAGCCTGCTAAATCACTCTCATCAGTAATATGTTTGTGCCAAGCAAGTGTGGCATCCATTACGTTGTTACCAAATTTTGAGGCAAGCTCTGATAAACGCGCGCTAATTTCGCCGTAACGTTTTTGCTGCTTCGGCGCTAATGCAATACCCGATAATTTAAAATCACGTAGCGCATTAGTAATTGTTTTTTGTTGTGCTGTAGTCAGCGTTTTAAATTCGTCACTGTTATAAAGCGTATTATACGCGTTGTATAAACCTTGATGCTGACCTACAAATGTTGAATATTCAGATATTAACGGTAAGCACTGCTCGTAAGCTTCGCGTAATTCGTCGTTATTCATTACTGAATTTAAATGCGATACAGGGGAGAACATGCGCGATAATTTATCGTCAGCTTCTTCAAGGGGTAATACTAAGTCATCCCACGTGTACGAACCTTTTGCAAGTACGTCATCAATGGCTTTACGACAAAGCTCAATACCGTCTTTAAGTGCTGGTACTACGTACTCAGGCTTTATTTTTGAAAATGGTGGTAAGCCTTCAAGGCCAATTAATGGGTTGCTCATAAATA
>NZ_PNDU01000402.1:0-1447 GCF_005886635.1 Pseudoalteromonas sp. S558
AAATTTATTTTCTCTAGCCAGAGATTTTCAGTGAAAACAAGGCGAATTTACGCGTCAATAGCTGGCCTATTGCAAGTAAATTCAACGCAGTTAGCGCTGAAAATAGCTGCTCGAGATAGATTTATTATCCAGAGTTCAGGTTACTTAACCATACTTGCAGTAAATTCAAGCATACGGTTAAGCGACTTAAGCGCGCCTTCACGTAAATCCATATCAACAAATACTTCTTTACCTTTAGGGTCGATGAGCGCTTCCTCAATCGCTTTTAAGCCATTCATTGCCATCCAAGGACAGTGAGCGCAACTTTTACACGACGCGCCCTCACCGGCTGTTGGAGCCGCAAAAAACTCTTTATCTGGGCACAGTTGCTGCATTTTATAAAAAATGCCGCGATCAGTCGCTACAATAAACTTTTTGTTTGGCATTGTTTGCGCTGCTTTTATTAGTTGACTCGTTGAGCCTACTGCATCGGCAAGTGCGACAATTTCGGCTGGCGACTCTGGATGAACTAATACACCTGCATCTGGATGTAATACTTTAAAGTCTTTTAAGGCTTTGGTTTTAAATTCGTCATGAACGATACATGCGCCGTTCCACATAATCATATCTGCACCGGTATTCTTTTGAATATAGCTGCCTAAATGTTTATCTGGTCCCCAAATGATTTTTTCGCCTTGTTCGTCTAAGTGCTCAACAATTTCAAGCGCGCAGGATGACGTTACAATCCAATCGGCACGTGCCTTAACAGCCGTTGAGGTATTTGCATACACAACCACTTTACGATCAGGGTGCTCATCACAAAATGCTGAAAATTCATCGATAGGACAACCAATATCCAGCGAACATGTCGCTTCAAGCGTTGGCATAACAACCGTTTTATTGGGGGTTAAAATCTTAGCGGTTTCGCCCATAAACTTTACGCCCGCGACGATGATCATATCTGCATCGTGACGTGCGCCAAAACGTGCCATTTCTAACGAGTCTGCAACGCAGCCGCCAGTTTCTTCAGCAAGTGCTTGAATTTCAGGATCGGTATAGTAATGTGCAACAAGTACTGCATTTTTATCGACCAGTAATTGTTTTATACGTGCTTTATATTCGCCTTGCTCATCGTGTGTTAATGGAGCTGGCTTAGGAGGGAAAATATAGCCTTCAGGCATAATAGTTTGAGCTAGACTCATGTTCTCGACCACTTATCTACAGTGCATTAATTACGGCGAATTATACGAGAATATGAACACAAATAACAGCAAACTAGTTAGGCTGTTTATAAAAAATAAAATGGGAATTTAAAAAAGAATATAAAGGAAAGTATTAGAGAATGGTGGGTCATGATGGATTTGAACCATCGACCAATTGATTAAAAGTCAACTGCTCTACCAACTGAGCTAATGACCCGCTCTAATATAATCTGCTTTGTAAAAAAGCTACGTAAATCCGCCGATTA
>NZ_PNDU01000403.1:0-6300 GCF_005886635.1 Pseudoalteromonas sp. S558
AAATCTATCTCAAGCAGCTATTTTCAGTGCTAACTGCGTTGAATTTACTTGCAATAGGCCAGCTATTGACGCGTAAATTCGCCTTGTTTTCACTGAAAATCTCTTAACCAGAGTTCAGGTTATATTAGTAAAGTTATTGACAGCTAAACTCGCTTTGCTCAATTAAAGTAAAGCGAGTGCTTAATATCAGTTATAAACTCTTTTTAGGCGGTAGGGCAACGTTTGCAAATATTAGCCCTGCAACAAGCGACATAAATATTAAAAACGTTTGTTGGCCTATATGCTCTGCGTACACAAAGTCTTGACCTTCAATCAGAGAATTTAAGCCGATATACGTTTTGCTACCTGGAACTAACACAATCAAGCCTTGCATGGCCACAATTGAGGCTGGCGCATTAGCAACGCGGTTAAACAAGTTACTAAATATACCCACCGATAAAGCACCGACAAAGGTACCTAATGTGTAATCAAGGTACATAGCCGAGCCAATACTGGTGCCATACGCTATAAACCCTGATGCGATAGACCAAACAGCGTGCTTAAGTTTGGTTCTAAAAATAACGATTAAGCTGCTACAAAGTAAAAATATAGCCAGCCATGCGGTCCACTTTGGTAATGGCTCAGGTTGTACAAAGTCAGCTTGCCCAAAGAGTGCAAAGCCAATACCTATGCCAATAAAACCGCCAAAATAGAGTTTAAATAACAGCATGAACGAGTCCATTACTCGCGCGGTACCAGACACCAAATGCCGTGCTGCTAGCTCGGCTAACCCCAGTGCAAGCGCTAAACCGGGTATAAATACAATAATGGCCGAAAGTACCACCAAGCGTATATTTATTTCAGGCGTTATATACACACTCACGGCACAGGCCAATATGGCTGACACAATAGCAACTAATGGTTCTAGCATGTGCGCAACACGTTTTGAGCGGCCAGACCAAAGTACAAATAAATAAACAACCAGAGTCAGTAATGATGACCAAATTACGTCAGTCCAACTGGTACCCATTAGCATAGCAAAGGCACCACCAGAAGTGGCAAATGCAATTCCTGTTACAAGCTTGTTGTATGGGTTGGGCATAACGTAAATTGCATCAAGTTGAGCATCGACTTCTTGTAAAGTTAACTTGTCGTCAAGCATTTGATTTACAAGGTCGTCAGTGTCGGCAAGTGAGCCTAAATCGTGATCGCCAGGATCGACTCGCGCAACATGGGTGTACTCGTCTTCGTGGCCGTCGGTCCAAATAACAAATGTTACAGAGGTTGGCGACATTACAAATGAGGATTTGAGCCCTAAGTAAGTAGCCACTTCCATTAGGTGGGCTTCTAGGCGGTAGGCTGGTGTGCCATACTTATGAAGCATTTTACCTAATTTTACGATAAATTTGCGTTTTTCTGTAAAAGTTGCAGTTTTCAAATCTTTTTGAACCAAATATTGCGATAACTAAGCTAAAAATATAGACAATACAGTTAAAACTGCCCACGTTCGATGGGCGCGATTTTAAACACTAATCTGTGTGTGTCTAGTCATTTTTAATCTAATTTTTTATTTTTTTCAGCTATCCATTGCGACATGTATTGCGTACTGCGCATTGTATGATGTTTGAGCATTTGGCCTGTGAAGTTTTTTTCGCGATGAGCACTTAAATCGCTACTTATTGAATCGACTTTTTGAATTAACGCAACGCTCAATTGTGCTTTGTTGTACAGCGTATTAAGTAGTGTATTGCCATCTTGTTGTGCTTGTTCAAAGTCACTTTGATTGTTGTACATTTCTACAGCTGCATCAGCAAAGTCATCGGCGGTGTTGGCTATTTTACCAGGCCACGGTAACTCGTTATGCATGCCTTCTGCGCCAATGTTGGTGGTAACGCTGGGTGTTTGCATTATCATAGCTTCAAGTAATTTACCTTTTATACCAGCCCCAAAGCGCAGTGGCGCTAAACATACACGTGCACTTTGCATTACATCAAACGCATTATCGGCCCAGCCTTTTATTAAAAACCCTATTTTTGGGTTATTAAGTGCGGTGGCTTTAGGCGGTGGGTAAGAGCCATAAATATGCAGCTCTGCTTTTGGTAGTTGTTTGCGAATAAGTGGCCATATTTTTTGTAGGTAAAGTACAGCGTCCCAATTTGGCGCGTGTCTAAAGTTACCAATGGTCATAAAGTGTTGGCGCTGTTCAAACGTTTTAGTATTCGTCGGTAATGCGCTTAAATCGACCATAAAAGGAAGGTGATGTAATAAGCTTGGCTCTACTTTAAATACACTGTGGAGTAAACTCATCTCATAGCTTGAAATAATTAAGCTTAAGTCGCAACGTAAAATAGCTGCTATTTCGCGTTTGGCTATGTCTGAGTGTAAATCGCTAGTTGAAAACTCACGCTCGCCTTTGAACGCTTCGTGGCGAGCGTTACGCAGGCATTGTAAGTCTTCGGTATCTAAAATTTTAATCGCATGTGGACAGTGTTTATCTACGCGCCAGCCAAATTGTTCTTCCATCATAAAGCGGTCAAACATCACTATGTCTGGATTATAGGCTTTTACGTATTCGTTAAAGCTATCACAGTTTAGTGCAATGCTTTGGCAGGTTATGCCAAAGTCGTCAAGGTTTACCATGTGCTCGGTACGTAGTGCGGGCGTTGCAAATTCAACGTCCCAGTTTTGTGCTCTAAATGCATTTAATAACGACATCATGTGCGTTCCCGCAGCAGACGAATTTGGCTCTGGCCATACGTAGCCAATTACCAGCACTTTTTTCATTGGCTAGAATCTCTAATTTGTAAGTTTACATTGACCAGTGTTTTGACTGGTGGGGATATATTTTGTAGTAGTTCTTGCAGTATTAAGTGGCACCGCTTAGCGATATCATCGGCGTTAATAACCACAGTACTCACATTGTCAGGCATTACTGTGTAGTGAGGTAAATGATGGCAGCTCGCTACGTTTATATTGTTGCTGTCTGGTATGTTAAGTGAATGTATTGCAGCAATCACACCGTGCGCGATTATGTCATTTTCGCACACTACGGCATTTAACTGAGGTTGTTTTTTATAAGCTTTAATAAACGCATTTTTAGCGTCAAGCGGCTGATTTTGACCACAGGCGATGGTAACAAGAGGCGTTACATTGTGCTGCGAACAAGCACTATTAAAGCCACTTTGTAGTGCTTGAGAGTCGCTTAAAGTAAGCTCATGGCCCATAAACGCAATATGTGTAACCCCTTGCGCCAGTAAATGCATGCAGGCTAGATGGCTTGCTTTTTTATAGTCAGGTAACACACACGGAGCAACGCTAAAGGGGACTTCGCGCATTAGGGTAATGACTTTGTGTTGTTCACTGAGTGTATCGAGCCATTTGCCGCAAGTATGGGCAACGGGGCAAATAATAAACGCAGCGGCATTGTATTCTTTTAAATTTTTAACCGCATTTTTTTGTTGTTCAAGGCTACTATTGCTACTTAAGATCATGGCTTGCAAGCCATTTTCGTTTAACAAGTGCTCTAGACTAGTGGCAAGTCGCGCCATATATGGATCGTTTAGGTTGTTTATTATTATTGCGACTAGGTTAGATCGCCTTGAGCGCATTGCAGCTGCATCGCGGTTATAAACATAGCCCAGCGCATCAATCGCTTTTAATACTTTTTGTTTGCTTTTATCACTTACTTTATCGCTTTGGGTAAGTACTAGCGACACTGTCGATTTTGATACACCGGCAAGATCTGCAACATCAAAAATAGTGACTGATTTGGCTTTGTTATGCATTTTTAATGTGTCGCAGTGGTTAATAAATAGCGCTGTAGTGTAGCTTAAACAGCACTATTAAGTCATCTATTGGTGCGCTTTAACTAACCTTAATGCTTTATGAATAAATCAAAACGTGTTTATATAGGCCTATAAGAGTAAAAAATAACAAAAGGATAAAACATGAATGCTTTTAGGCTGTTAGTTGCCTTTATTTGTAGTGTTGCATTGCTGCCAATAAGCTACGCTGAGCAAGGATATCAAACGCCATCACCCGAGCTTGCCGCTTTGGTTGATGCCAAATTAGCACCCACGAGTTACTTATCAAGCGATGGTCAGTGGCTTGCATTATTTGAGCGTAAGCGTGTAGAAACACTCGACGAGCTTGCAAAAGAAGAGCTTAAGCTTGCCGGTATTAAGCTAAATCCCGCTAATTTTTCACGCTCACGTGTCAGTGCCAAGTTTAGCGCTGTAGAGCTTAAGCATGTTCAAAGTGGCACTGTTATTAGTATTAATAACTTACCAGCGGGTATTATTCGCTCACCTAAATGGTCATCTAATAGTAAATATTTAGCCTTTGTTGTTGAGCAACCAACCCAAGCCAACTTATGGCTTTACAGCGTTGAAACCAAACAAGTAAAAGAGTTAACTAGCGCTGCATTAAATTCGGTATTAACTGCCTCACCATATAAATGGCTGCCAGATAGCAGCGCCATTGTTGCAAACCTCGCTGTTAACTTTGCCAAGCCAAGGCTTGAAAATAACAGCCAAAACGTAGTGCCTGTTATTCAACAAAGTACAGGCGAAAAAGCGCCAGCACGTACTTACCAAAACTTATTAACAAGCCCGTTTGATGAAGCGCAATTTAAGTTTTATGGCCAAGGGCAATTGACTTATGTAACGCTTGATGGCAATGCTCAAGCAATAGGCAGTCCTGCTTTATTTAAATCGTTTTCGGTATCACCTGATTCTACCAATATATTAGTCGCGGGTATTAATGAGCCGTTTTCGTATCAAGTGCCTTACAGCCGCTTTGCAAGCACGTGGCAAATATGGGGCATGCGTGGCTATGCATTAGCTGAGCTGGCAAAACAACCACTTGCCGACAATATTCCACAAGGTTACGACAGCGTTCGCACTGGCCGCCGCGATTTTGAATGGCGAGCAGATCAAGGGGCTGAGGTTATTTGGGCAGAAGCGCAAGATGGCGGCGACATGAAAACCGACGTTGAGCATCATGATTATGTTTACAGCTTACGTGCACCATTTAAACGCGAGCCTAAATTATTTGCAAAAGTTGAGCGCCGTTATGCGGGAATGGAGTGGGGCAACGAAAACGTAGCAATGCTGACAGACTGGCGCTTTAGCGATCGCCAAGTTCGTACTTATATAGTGCAGCCACGTGATGCTGACAAAAATCGTGTATTGTTTTCAGAGCGTAGTTACAACGATGCGTATAAAAATCCAGGTAATGCAATTTATGAGCGCAACGATTTAGGCGCCAACGTGATTAAAATTGTAGGCGGGCGTTATATTTACCTGCGTGGTAATGGTGCTTCAGAGCAGGGTAATATTCCGTTTTTAGATAGGTTTGATGTTAAAACAAATAGCAGCAAGCGTTTATGGCAATCAGAAGCGCCATACTACGAGCGTGTACGCGCACTGCTTGACGACGAAGGTGAGCGATTTATTACTATTCGTGAATCTAAAACTGAGCAACCTAACTTTTTTATACGTAATTTAGATAACGACACGCTAACGCAATTAACAACGTTTGAGCACCCGTATCCAGCATTTAAAGGGGTAAAAAAAGAGCAATTACGTTATAAACGCGACGACGGTGTTGAGCTTTCGGGCACGCTTTATTTACCACCAGGGTATGATAAAACACAAGGTCCGTTACCTGTGTTAATGTGGGCTTACCCACTTGAATACAAAGATAAAGCGGTTGCATCGCAAGTACGCGAATCGCCTTATGCATTTACTTACATTGGCTACTGGGGACCAATGCCTTATCTTGCAAAGGGGATTGCCGTATTTGACGACCCTAAAATGCCAATAGTGGGTATTGATGGCAGTGAACCAAACGATAACTTTAGAAAGCAGTTAGTCTCAAGCGCGCAAGCAGCTGTTGATGTATTGGTTGAAAAAGGCATTGCTGATAAAAATAATATCGCAATAGCAGGGCATTCGTACGGTGCGTTTATGGTTGCTAACTTATTAGCACACAGCGACTTATTTAAAGCAGGCATTGCGCGCAGTGGCGCGTATAACCGCACATTAACGCCGTTTGGTTTTCAGGGTGAAGAACGTGATTTTTGGCAAGCACAAAGCGTGTACGCTAATATGTCACCATTTTTCCATGCTGAAAAAATTAACGAACCAATGCTGATGATCCACGGACAAGAAGACCCTAATTCTGGCACCTTCCCAATGCAAAGTGAGCGCATGTACGCAGCGCTAAAAGGGTTAGGTAAAGATGCTCGTTTGGTCATGCTCCCTTATGAGGCACATGGTTATCGTGCGCGTAAAAGCTTATTACACGTACTGTGGGACC